>NZ_LBHW02000021.1:0-107283 GCF_001005835.2 Achromobacter sp. LC458 | reverse complement strand
CGACAGGGTGACGACCGCAGGCGTGGTGACGCCGGCTGCGGGCAGGGTCTTCAGGGCGGCTTCGTCGCCTTCGACGGGGTTTTCGATCAGCTTGCGCGTGAATTCCAACACGGCAGCCAAGCGCGGGGTGGAGGCGTCTGACGGCGTGCCGGATTCTGCGACGGCGATGTCGGCGGGGGCTGCGTCGGTTTCCGCCAAGCGTGCGCGGTAGTGCGAGGCCAGCAGCGGCGACAGGCTGATGCGGGTGGCGTACAACGCGACCAGCAGGCGTTCGGCCAGCGACAGGCCGGGCAGGGCCGGGTCGAACAGGGCGTCGTAGCTGCCTTGCGTGGCGGCGGCGACTTTTTCGCGTTGGTGGCGGACTTCAAAAGTTTTGCTGCCGGGCGTCAGGCCGACGAGCTTGTCGACCAGATCATTGACGGCGTCATAGACGATGGGTTGTTGTGCCATGGGGATGTTCTCCTTGGTGTCTGATCAGCCGGCATTGCCGGAAGTGCTTGTTGACTGTGCGGCAGCCGATTGCGAGCTTGGGGAATCCGAACGTCCCGAATCCGCGCTAGCCGAAGCAACCGCAGCCGCCCGCGCCTTCACCGCCGCGTCCAAAAACTTCTTCACGCCTTCCCACGATTCCTGGTCGGCGCGTGCGTTGTCTTTTGGATTCCCGCCGCTGGTGCTGATCTTGCCCGACACGGGGTGGGCGTAGACGAGCTGGGTGGTGGGCACGTACGGGAACAGGATCGAGTGGCCGCCGTTCTCGTAGTCGAGCCATTCGACGGGGTAGGGGTGTTTCACCTCGACCAGTTTGTCCTGCACCATCTTCGAATACAGGCTCGACGGCCATGATCCATCGTCGGTGCCGGACAGCAGCATGACCGGGCCTTCGATGTCTTCCACGCGTATGCGGGCGCGGGCGACGGCGTCGGGGTCTTGCAGCGCGGTCAGGATGGCTTTCTCGTGACGATGCGGCGATGGGCCTTCGTCAAACGGCGCCCAGGTGGCGGTGCGGTTGTTTTCCCAGACGTGGGGGATGGGCTTGCCGTCCAGCAGCCAGGTCGGGCCTTCGCGGCCGATCTCGGGGTCGCAGGCGTTCTGGCCGCTGTGGACGACGGCGCCGGGTACGTAGGCGACGACGGCGGACACTTCCTTGGGGAAGGTTGCGCCCAGCAGCAGCACGAGTTCACCGCCGCGCGATTGGCCGCTGATGGCGACGAAGTCGTGCTTGGGTTGAACCTTTTTGCGCAGCCAGCGCAGGCCGGTCTGGAAGTATTCCAGCGGGGTGTTCGAGATGTAGTCGGACAGGCCGGGTGCTTTGAAGTAGGCCAGCGCAAAGGCGGCGTAGCCGCGCGATGCATACAGCGCGGCGCGCGGTTCGTTGATGCCGCCGCCCGAGCCGTTCAGGATCATGACGGCGGGGTGCGAACCGGGCTTGCTGCCTGCCGGCAGGTACAGCGTGCCGACCAAGCCTTCTTCGCGGACCTCGTGGCGGGTAACGCCGTCCAGCGCCAAGCGTTGCGTGAACGTGGCTTGGGCCTGCATGTCGGCTGCAATGCCGGCATCAGCGCCGGCTTCAGCGCCGGCTTCCGCACCGCCATCAACCGCACCGCCATCAACCGCACCCACACGCGCAACCACATCAGTGACCAAAGCATCGGTCACCGGGTGGTTGAAGTGTTCGCGGCTGGGCGAGTCCACCGGGGCTTGCGACCAGATCAAGCCCATGGGCGACAAACCGGTGTAGTCGCCCGAGATAGGCGCGTCGCGGGTCAGGTCGACCACGCCGTCTTCGCCCGCCGTGTAGGCGGCCTGGGCTTGCCACAGCACGCCGTTGCGGCGGGTGCGCGCGGTGATATGCACCGTTTGGCCGGGTGCCACGTTTTCCACCCGGATCTGGCGCGGCACGTCGATCAAGGCGTCCGCGGGGGTGATGGTCAGGGTCGGCGCCATGGCTTATTTACCGGCCGCGGCGGCGGGTTCTTTGGTGACCATCATGGCGGCCGTGCGGTCGCTGGTCATCGGCGTAACCTTCAGGCCCTTCTTGGTGGCCCAGATGTTCTTGTAGTGGAACAGCGGGATGATGCCGACGTCGTCCGACACCAGCTTGACCGAGTCGCGCAGGATGGCTTCACGCTTGGCCACATCGAATTCCGACGTGGACTGTTCCAGCGCGGCGTCTACCTTGGGGTTGGTGTAGTGGCCCCAGTTGGACGCGCCCAGGCCCTTCTTGGCGTCGACGGTGGCCAGGATGTTGACCAGCGCGTAGCTGGCTTCACCCGTGCCGTTGCCCCACGCCAGCATACTGACGGCGAATTCGTTCTTGTTGGCGCGGCCCGAATACACGGCCCATGGCACGACTTCCACTTGGGTCTTGACGCCGACGCGGGTCCAGAACTGCGCCACGGCTTGGGCCGTTTCCGGGCCTTGCGGGTAGCGGTCGTTCGGCACGTGCATGGTCAGCTTGAAGCCGTCGGGAAAGCCCGCTTCGGCCAGCAGCTTCTTGGCTTGCGCGACATCGTTGGGGATGTCTTTCACGTCGGGGTTGTAGCCGAAGGTGCCCTTGGGCATCCACTGGTTGGCTTCGGTGGCGGCGCCTTGCAGGATGCGGTCGGAAATGGCTTTGCGGTTGATGGCCAGGTTCAGCGCCTGACGCACGCGCAGGTCCAGCAGCGGGTTCTTGTCCAGCGGCTTGCCGTTGTTGTCGGTGATGTACTGGTTGGGTGCGGGGTTGAAGCTGGGTTGCAGCAGCATGACGCGCAGGCCGTCGTACGGGTACACCGCGATGTTCGGGGCCTTTTGCAGCTTGGCCAGGTCCGACACCGACACCTTGTCGATCACGTCCACGTCGCCCGCCAACAGGGCGGCGGTGCGCGAGGCGGCGTTGTTGATGTAGCGGTAGTTGACCTTGTCCCAGGTGGCCTTGTCGCCCCAGTAGCCGTCGTTGCGTTCCATGATGACGCGGTCGCCCGGGGTGTAGGACACGAACTTGTACGGGCCGGTGCCGACCATGGCCTTGCCCGAGTTGTAGTCTTCGGTGGTGGACTTTTCACCAACGTGCTTGCTGACGACGTGCACGGATGCCAGGTTCAGCGGCAGGTCGGGGTTGGGTGCCTTGGTCTTGACGATAAGGGTCAGCGGGTCCTTGGCGGTCATCGTGTCGATGGTGCGCAGGTAGCCGGCGTAGGTCGCCACGCTGCCGGGCACGGCGCGCGCGCGGGTGTAGGAATAGATCAGGTCGTCGGCGGTGAAGGGCGTGCCGTCTTGCCACTTGACGCCTTCACGCAGCTTGAATTCCCAGGTGGTGGGGTCCAGCGGTTTCCAGCTGACGGCCAGGCCGGGTTGAAGCTTGTTCCACTTGTTCTCAATCAGCAGGTCCCAGAAGTGCAGGGCCACCGAGCGGTCGCCGGCGTGGTTGTTCAGCTGCGGGTCCAGGGACGACAGCGGGTCGGCGAAACCGATCGACAGGTTGTCGGCGGACGCGGCGGCAGAGGCGCCCAGGATGGCAGCGGTCAGGGTCGAAAGAATCAAGCGTTTCATGTTCGGGGTCCTTGGTAGGGGGGGAACGAGTTAAGTGTTCCGAAGGCTGCGTTGTCATTCAGGCCAATAAAGGCATTAAGGGCAACGCCGCCAATTTGGTTCAGGCCATGTCGTTCAAATGACAGGCGCTTAAATGGTTGATGGCGATTCCCTTCAATGTGGGAACTTCGGTCTTGCAGCGCGGCATCGCATGCGGACATCGCGGATGAAAATGGCAGCCGCCGGGCGGGTTCAGCGGGCTGGGAATCTCGCCCTTGATCGCGGTAAAGATCTTGTGGCGCGACTTCAGGCTGGGAATTTCCGCCAGCAGCGCTTGCGTGTACGGGTGGTTGGGGCGCTGGAACACTTCGGCCACGGTGGCCGTTTCCACGACGCGGCCCAGGTACATGATGACGACGCGGTCAGACAGGTGTTCCACCACGCCCAGGTCATGGCTGATGAAGAGGTACGTCAGGTTCAGTTCTTCGCGCAGGTCCATGAACAGGTTCAGGATCTGGGCTTGAATGGACACGTCGAGTGCGGCCACGGCTTCGTCGCACACCAGCATGGACGGCCGCACGGCCAGCGCGCGGGCGATGCCGATGCGCTGGCGTTGGCCGCCGCTGAATTGGTGCGGGTAACGTTGGCGCAGGGCAGGGTCGAGCCCCGCGCGTTCGAGCTGGGCGCTGACGTAGTCGTCAAAGCCCGCGTTGTCGACCATCCCATGGATGCGGGCCGCTTCGCCCACGATCTCGTCCACGCGCAGGCGTGGGTTGAGGCTGGCGTAGGGGTCCTGGAAAATCATCTGCACGGTCAGGCGCGCGGCGTGGGCGGCGGCCGAGTTCATGTCGGACGGGCGCACGCCGTTGATGCGAACCTCACCGCCGGACGGCGTCAACAAGCCGGCGGCGATGCGGCCCAGCGTGGATTTGCCGCAGCCGGATTCCCCCACCAGGCCGACGACTTCGCCGGGGTTCACGATCAGGTCCACGTGGTCGACCGCACGCGTGATGGCGGGCGGCTTGGACAGGCCCATGCGCTGCATGGCGCGGCCGGCTGCGCCGACCTTTCTTTCGCCAAAGCGCTTGCTGACTTGAGAAAGGTCAATCAGCGGCGTGGGGGCGGCGGATACAGTCATGCCGTCACCTCGTTGTGGATCTGGATAGTCGGATGGAAGCAGCGCACATCGTGTTCGGGCAGAGCTTGCGTGATGCCGGGTTGCTGGCCACAGGCGGCGGTGGCGCGCGAGCAGCGCGCCGAAAATGCGCAGCCGGCGGGCAGGTGCAGCAGGTTGGGCGTCATGCCGGGAATCTGGCGCAGGCGCTGGCCCCGCAGGTTATTGCTGGGCAGGCTGTCGATCAGGCCGACGGTGTAGGGGTGCTGCGGGCGGTCAAGCACGTCGTCGACCTTGCCGTGTTCAACGATGCGGCCGGCGTACATCACGGCCACGTCATCAGCAAGGCCCGCCACCACGGACAGATCATGCGTAATCCAGATCAGGCTGGTGCCGTGCTGCTGCGCGAGCTTTTGCACTTCAGACAGAATCTGCGCCTGGATGGTGACGTCCAGCGCAGTGGTGGGTTCGTCGGCAATGATCAGGTCGGGGCGGTGCAGCATGGCGATGGCAATGGCCACGCGCTGGCGCATGCCGCCGGACAGTTGGTGCGGGTAGGCCAGCAAGCGTTCTTCGGGGCTGGGGATGCCCATCATGCCCAGCGTGTCGCGGGCCAGTGTGCGGGCTTGTGCCTTGCTCATCTTGTTATGCGCGCGCACGGTTTCGATCATCTGCACGTCCACGCGCAGGACCGGGTTCAGCGTCATCATCGGATCTTGAAAGATCATGGCGATGCGGTTGCCTTGCAACTTGCGCAGTTCACGCGGCGCCAGCTTGGTCAGGTCGCGGCCCTGGAACAGGATTTCTCCGCCCACGATGCGGCCCGGCGCGTCGACCAGACCCATGATGGAAAAGCCCGTCACGGATTTGCCCGAGCCGGATTCTCCGACCAGGCCCAGAATCTTGCCGCGCTCCAGCGTGAACGACACGTCGTCCACGGCGGGCAGCACGCCCGCGCGGGTATGAAAGTGCGTGCGCAGGTTGCGCACTTCAAGCGTGGCCGGCGCGCCAGCGAAAGCGGTGCGGTCGGTCATTTGTGAGTCCTTGGGTTCAGCACGTCGCGCAGGCGGTCGCCCACCAGGTTGATGGCGACGATGGTGATCAGCAGCGCGATGCCGGGGTAGAAGCTGATCCAGTATTCGCCGGACAGCATGTATTGAAAGCCGTTGGAAATCAGCAGGCCCAGCGACGGTTCGGTCACCGGCACGCCCAGGCCCAGAAAGCTCAAGGTGGCTTCCAGCGTGATGGCGCGCGCAATCTGCAAGGTGCCAATCACAATCAGCGGCGGCAGGCAGTTGGGCAGAATGTGCTTGAGCATGATCCGCCAGTTGGGAATGTCCAGGCAGCGGGCGGCTTCCACATATTCACGGCGGCGTTCCACCAGCGCTTGTCCGCGCGCGGTGCGGGCGTAATAGGCCCATTCCAGAATCACCAGCGTCAGCACCACGTTGCCCACGCCCTTGCCCAGAAAGGCCAGGATCATCATGGCCACCAGGATGGACGGGAACGACAGGATCAGGTCGACCAAACGCATGATGAAGGCGTCGACCTTGCCACCCGCGTAGGCGGCAAGCAGGCCCAGCAGCGTGCCGACGATGCCGGCGATAACGGCCGAGCCCACGCCCACCATCAAGCTGATGCGCAGGCCGTACAGAATGCCGGACAGCAGATCGCGCCCTTGGCCGTCGGTGCCCAGCCAGTAGTGGAAGGTGTCCAGGCCGTTCATGGAACCCGGCGGCATGCGGGAATCCAGCACGTCGATTTGCAGCAGGTCATACGGGTTCTGCGGCGAGATCCACGGCGCAAAGATGGCGGCCAGAATCAGCAGGGTGGCCACGGCCAGGCCGAACACCGCCGTCTTGGACGACAGGAATTCGGTCAGGTTGCGGCGCCAGGGCGATTCACGGCGCAGGGCCGGAATCTTGTCAGGGGTTGCAGTGGTGCTCATGCCGAGCCCTCCAGCCGTACCCGGGGGTCCAGCACTTTATAAAGAATGTCCACGATCAGGTTCAGCGTGACGAACAGGCACACCACCACGATCAGGTAGGCGACGATGACGGGGCGGTCCAGCGCGTTCAGGCTGTCCAGAATCAGCTTGCCGGCGCCAGGCCACGAGAAAATGCTCTCCGTGATGACGGCGAACGCGATGGTCGAACCCAGCTCCAGGCCCAGCACGGTCACCAGCGGGATCATCGTGTTGCGCAGCACGTGCACACAGACCACGCGAAACGGCGACAAGCCCTTGGCACGCGCAAACTTCACGAAGTCCAGCGGCATCACGTCGCGCACGCCGGCGCGGGTCAGGCGGATGACAAGCGAAATCTTGAACAGCGACAGGTTCAGCGCGGGCAGGATCAAATGGCGCCAGCCGTCGGCGGTTAGCCACGACCACTGAAAGCCCAGGAATTCCACCGTCTGCCCCCGGCCGCTGGCGGGCAGCCAGCCCAGCGACACGCTGAACGTCATGATCAGCATCAGCGCGACCCAGAACGTGGGCAGCGAGAAGCCGACGATGCTGCCGGCCATGATCATTTTGGAAAAGCGGCTGTCGGGGTACAGGCCGGCAATCAAGCCCAGCGGCAGGCCGATGATGACGGCCAGCAGCAGCGCGCTGATCGCCAGTTCCAGCGTGGCGGGCAGGCGCTGGATCACCAGTTCAATCGCGGGGATGTTGTAGACGAAGCTGTTGCCGAGGTTGCCGTGCAGCGCCCCGTTCAGAAAGCCCAGGTATTGCTGCCACAGCGGCTTGTCCAGGCCCAGTTCCGCGATGATGCGGGCGCGGTCCACCTGGTCCACGTCCTGGCCGATCAGGATGTCCACGGGGTTGCCGATGGCGTGCAGGCCCACGAAGACGATCAGCGTCATCAGCAACACCACCACCGCCGCTTGCGCGACACGGCGTATCAACCAACCGGTCATTGCGTGGTCTCCGCTTGCGAGGCCGGGGTGGCAATTGCCGCGGGCGGCGGGGCCGGCGTCCATTCATCGCCGAACACTTCCGGTTCCGAAAACGCTTCCATATTCGCGTAGTACGTTTCGACGTCCTCGCGGTAGAACAGGCCGGCGATGCCTTGCGCCAGGCGCTTGGCGCCGTCGCTGATGGCGGGGATGTCGCCCGAGATCGTGCCTTGGGTCAACGCGGCAGGGTAGGAAAAGCAGTGCACGCGGTCCAGGCCCGGGCAGGCGCCGGGCACTTTTTCCTGCAATTCAAAGACGGCGCCCAGGTCGGGCGAGTCATGCAGTTCCTGGTCTTCTTCGCCGGGGGGCGGGGTGAACCGGTCGCCCCAGTTGCGCACGTGGGGCGCCAGCGGTGCGAATTCCGGGCGCACGGTCCAGTCGATACGAAAGCCTGTCGAGAAGATCAGGAAGTCCAGCACGAACACGCCCTTGGGCGTGGTGACGTGGATGTCCTCGCCGACCAAGGCCAGGTCTTGCACGCCACAGCCCAGGTTGAAGCGGGCGTTCGGGAAGCGCGACACGCGCAAGGTGCTGCCGCGCGGGGGCGGCACTTGCGCGGCGTTGATGTAGTGGCGGATCTTCCACTTCCATTCGTCGGGCAGGGTCAGGTGGCCGTGGGTCAGGCCGGGGTTGCCCGCGCCTTTGCCCTTGTTCACGCGCGGGATGTCGTTGCGGCGGATCAGCAGGTCGACGCTGGCGGCGCCGGCTTCCAGCGCCGTGCCTGCGCTGTCCATGGCGGACGCGCCCGCGCCCACGACGCCGACGCGCTTGCCGGCCAGCGTGGCGTAGTCCATCACGTCGGACGAATGCGCCCAGCGGTCACGCGGCAGTTTCTTGGCAAAGTCAGGCACATAGGCGCCGCCCAGGCCGTCGCGGCCGGTGGCCAGCACCACGCGGCGGGCCAGCACGGTGCTGCGTCCGGCGGGCGATTCGATGTCCAGTTGCACCAGGCGGTCGGCGCGGGGTTGCACGGACAGCACGCGATGCTTGTTGCGCACGTCCAGGTTCAGCACGCGGCGATACCAGCGCAGGTAGTCCATCCATTGCAGGCGCGGAATCTTGTCCAGCGCGTCCCATTCGGCGGTGCCGAATTGCGCTTCGAACCAGGCGCGGAACGTCAGCGCGGGCAAGCCCAGCGCGGGGCCGGTCAGCTGCTTGGGACTACGCAGCGTTTCCATGCGGGCGGTGGTGGCCCACGGGCCTTCGTAGCCTTCGGGCGCCTGGTCGAAGATGGGCGCGGTGATGCCCAGGTGCGTCAACGACGCGGCCGCGGCCAGGCCGGCCATGCCGCCGCCGATGACGACAACGTCCAGTACCTGTTGTCCATCAACCAGACGGGGCGCAACCCAGTTCTTGGCGGGAATTTCCAGCCAGGACAGGTCTTGCCGCAGACGCGCTTCCAGCGCATCCAGGCCTTGCGGCGGGGTGGCAATGGGCAGATTCATAGTGTGGGGGTGTCCAAAACAGGGGCGTCATCACCGTAGATCGACTGCAACAGCGCCGCGTGTTCGCAGGCGTCGTGCAGCACAAAACCGGGCAGCAGGGCGGCGGCGGCTTCGGCCAGGGCGTCGGCCATGGCCTGGCAGGCGGGCGTCAACGGTTGCGATTGCGGTTGCGATTGCGGGGTGATGACCCCGAAGAAAAAAGGAATGTCCAGGTCGATGGGGCGGATCGCCACGCCCGGCATCGGGACGCCGTAAGCGGTGATCGGTTCCAGCACCGACACGCCCAGCCCGGCGCGCACGGCGGCCAGGGCATTGACGGAAGAATTGGTTTCGATGGTGCCCGGCGCGTTGCCGTCCGGCGCCAGCGCGGCGTCCAGGCGGCGACGCAGCCGGTACGGGTTGGCCATGGTGATCAGGCGGCGGCCGGCTAGAAGATGAACGGGCACCACGTCGTGCGCGGCCAGCGGGTCGTCGTCGCGCAGTGCCACGACACAGGGCGCTTGGGCAATCCAATGCACCGTCAGGCCGCGATGTTCCAGCGGCAAACTGGTGGCGCCCAGTTGCGCGGCGCCGGTCAGCACCGCGTGCACCACGCGTTCGGGCGAGGCGCTGCGCACTTGCACGCGCGTGGCGCCGGTTTGGGATTCGATGCGCTTGAGCGCGTCGGGCAGCAGGCCGGCGGCCAGCGCCGACGTTGCCGCCAGCAGCAACGGCTTGGCTTGGCCCCGCGCAATTTCTTCGGCGCGGCTGCGAATCTGCTGCAAGCCGGCCAGCGCGCGTTCTACGTCGTCATACAGCAGAAAGCCCTGTTCGGTAGGCGTGACGCGCGGTCCGCTGCGGTTGAACAGGGCATAGCCGATCTCAGCTTCCAGCTCTTGCAACAGGCGGCTGATGGCCGGCTGCGAGCGCCCAAGCAGGCGCCCGGCAGCGGTGACGCTACCTGTGGACATGACGGCCGCGAAGGCCTCGAGTTGGCGAAGTTCCATCTGTGTTGCTTTATGCTCAGGGCGAATTCTTGCCCGGCAAGTATGCGCGCAGCAAATAGTTAAAAGGCATAAGCAAATTCCCTAATAGGGGATTTCCTTATGCTTTTTCATAACTACGCGTTATTTCAAGGGCTTAGGGACGGAGCGAATGCGCGGGTGTGGCGGGAAAGTCCGTCAAATTGAAACATCCATAGGCCATCCACTTGGATGGTTTTAAGATTCCGTCCATGCCTCCTCGCCCTCCAAGCCTCGCTTCCGCCCCTAAGCCTTCGGACGAAAAGATCACGATCAACCTCGGTTATGTCGACCTGGGGCAGATCGATCTTCTGGTCCAGGAAGGCTTCTACGCCAACCGTACCGACCTGATCCGCACCGCAATCCGCAACCAGCTTGCCGCCCATGGCGACGCGGTGCGGCAGGCGGTCAGCCGAAAAACCTTGGTGCTGGGCATTCAGCACTACACGGCCGACGACTTGCTGGCGGTGCAGGCTGCCGGGCAGATGTTGCAGATCCGAATCCTGGGGCTGGCGACCATCGCGCCCGACGTCACGCCCGAATTGGCGCTTGCCACGATTGAATCCGTGACGGTGCTGGGCGCGTTGCACGCCAGCCCCGCAGTCAAGGCCGCCCTGCGTCAGCGCATCCGCTGACACGTTATTGCCGCTTTAAAGGTCACTCCATGCATCCAGATTTTCAGCAGTTGATGAGCCAGGCCACGCGCCTTACCCGGTCCGGCAACCTGGCCGCGGCCACCGCCGCCATCCAGGCCGCCTTGATGGGCGCGTCGCCCACGGCGGCATCTGCTTCGCCGCGCTATGACGAGGCCGATGTCATTGATGTCGAGGCGCGCGAGGTTCCTGCGTCGACGGTAAGCGCTGCCGCGTCCTCTGACTCCGGCTCCCACTCCACCCCCGCGCCGTCCCAGGCCCGGGACGACGACGTCGGGCAAAACCCCCACACCCCCGCCACGCCCCGGGCGCCCGGCGAATCTTCGGCCACGCCGGGTGATTACTTTACGGCCGGCTCGTTTCGCAATAGCGCCGGCCAGCGGGCCTACAAGTTGTATGTGCCGCCCGGTGCAAACGGGCAAGCTCGGCCGCTGGTTGTGATGCTGCACGGCTGCACGCAGGATGCCGACGACTTTGCCGCCGGCACCGCGATGAATGAGGCCGCGCGCAAGCAAGGTTTCTATGTGCTGTATCCGGTGCAGCCGCGCGAGACCAATCCGCAAAAGTGCTGGAACTGGTTCAAGCACAATCACCAGCAGGCTGGCAAAGGCGAGCCGTCGATCTTGGCCGACATGACGCGCCACGTCATCGCCGAATATGGCATCGACCCGCGCCGTGTGTACGTGGCGGGTTTGTCAGCAGGCGGCGCGATGGCCGCGATTTTGGCCAATACTTATCCGCAGCTGTATGCAGCCGCCGGCGTGCATTCCGGCCTGGCGGCGGGCGCGGCCACGGATCTGCCGTCGGCCTTGTCCGCCATGAAGGGGATCGGCGTGCGCCCCGGCGCGGCGTCCGGCACGCCGGTGCCGACGATTGTCTTTCACGGCGACCGCGACGCCACCGTGCATCCGAGCAATGGCGATGCGGTCGTGGCCGCCAGCGCCGGGGCGAATGCCCAGGTCCAAAGCCAGCGTGTGGCGGGCGCTAACCGGGGGCGCGACAGCACCAAGCGCGTATATATGGACGCATCGGGCAAGGTGGTAGCGGAATATTGGGTGGTGCACGGCGCGGGCCATGCCTGGGCAGGCGGGTCGCCCAAGGGCTCGTACACGGATGCTTCTGGCCCGGATGCCACGCAAGAGATGCTGCGGTTTTTCTTCGAGCATCCGTTGGCGACGAAGCAGTAAGGGAATAAGGACCCCAGCACTGGGGGTCGTCATTCCTTGCTTCGTCATTCCTTGCTATCCGGTCGCGGCCTTCCAACCAAGGAAGGCCGCGACCGTGCCCACACGGATGAGGCTGAACCATCAGCCCCGCGCGATCAAACCAGCGTCACCTTCCCAGTGGCCAAGTCGTACGCGCCGCCCGCCACCATCAGCTTCTTTTGCTCGACCATGCTTTTCAACACCGGCTGCGCGCTCTGTAATCGCTGGACGGCCAATCGGACGTTTTCAGCGATGGCGGCGGCCAGCAGGTTTTTCGGTTCGCCCTGGCTGGCGCGTTCCACGGCGGGCTTGATGGCGTTGACCAGTTCGGGCAGATGGCCGGGCAGCTCGGCGTTTTCTTTCAGCACCTTTACCGTGGCATCCACCGCCCCGCAATTGTTATGGCCCAGCACCACGATCAGCGGCACGTTCAGAAACTTGGCGGCATATTCAAAACTGGCCAAGCCATCGTCATTGACGAAGTTTCCCGCCACGCGAACGATAAATACATCGCCCGGGTTCTGGTCGAAGGCCAATTCCGGCGCCACCCGGGAATCCGAACAACTGAGTATCGCGGCAATCGGTTTCTGCGTTTTGACGCGAGCCGCCCGGCCCGCTGAAAAGTCCCGCATATTGGGTTTGTTGGCCGCATACCGGGCGTTGCCGGCCAGCAGTCGTTTCAACGCCTCTTCGCCACCAATGTCATTCGACGGGACTTCGGCATAGGCGGTTTCCGCCCAGCCCGTCGCGCCAAAAGCCGCCAGACCCGCCGCGCCCAACAGCAGGCGGCGGCGGGGGTTGTCCAGCGTGGAAGCAGTCAGGCAATCAGCACAGTCGCACATAGGTTTCTCCCAAAGGACAAATGTCCAGAGAATTCGTGCGCAATCATTGTGCGGCGATAACTGTGTTCTGACGCGGTAACCCGTGTGGACTTAACAATTGTTTTGGCTGGCTGGCGCTTGACCTTGCCAGCGTGGGCATCTTTAGGCTGGGGGTCCTGGTTTGAATGTTCCAAGACCACCCAATAAGGCGGGCCCTATGCCAAAAATCACCGTTCTTCCCCATCCCGATCTTGCTCCCGCCGGCGCAGAGCTGGACGTTCCCGCGGGAACGTCGCTTTGCGACGCGCTGCTGGACCACGGAATAGCCATTGAACACGCGTGCGAACAAAGCCGCGCCTGCACGACATGCCACTGCATCGTGCGCAGCGGTTTCGACGCGCTGAATGAAGTGGAAGAGGGCGAAGAAGACCTGCTGGACCGCGCCTGGGGAGTCGAGCCGCAGTCACGTCTAAGCTGCCAGGCCATCGTCGGCGATGAGGACGTGACGGTCGACATCCCCAAGTACACGGTCAACCATGCGAAGGAAAATCACTGAAGTCAGACGCGCTGCTGCCCGCCGATAGGTCCCCAGCTGAGCGAGGGTTTCCCCCTATTGAAGGGCTTGTTTTCGATCCCTTACATCGGTGTTACGACTCCAACGATAGGATTTGGATATTCGAAACTAGGAGTCCATCATGAATAACGAGAAGCCGACACCCGAACCAAATAAGCGTCGCTGGCCTTTCGGCTATGGGGACGAATCCAATCAGCTGGAGACGTCATGGACTGTTCGGTAGAAGGAAAGGTGGCATTCGCGGACGGCCATTCGTACCATTTCGCCACGGTGGACGCCGCGCTGGCATTTGCCGAATGCGTGAAAAGCTCCCAGCAGCCCGGTCAATGCGCGGCAGCCAATGGCTGTACGCAGACGGTAAAGCTGGAGGATGTGGCGGCGGCGGAAGAGCAGGAGCAGCGGGAAGACCGCTGATCAGCGGCCGGTTTCAGTCGCGCCCCGCTGGGTCATTGCACCCGGGGGCGCGACGTCGTTTGCGTTACCCCGTTTGCGTTTCCCCGTTTAGGTCACCCCGTTTAGGTCACTCCCTTTACGTCACGCCGTTTCCGACGCCTCTGCGTTAGCCGGACGCACACTGCCGGGTTTGCCGTAATACCAGTAGGCACAAAGAAAACCGGCAAGCATGCCCGGCAGGCCACCCACGAATAACGGAAACACCATGTCGCGCACGGCGGCGTCGCGGCCGGAGAACGGCAGGAATGCACCCATGCCAAAGATCAGGCCGACCAGCGCTACCTTGCCCAAGGCTTTCCAGTTGGATCGCACCGGCCGTAGCGCGCCCGCCACGATCCCGCACAGCAGCGCGGGAATGACGCCAAACAGATAAAACCAGGGCAGGCCAAAGACCATGATCATCAGGTTTTGGGGCGTTTGCGACAGCACGCTAAGAACCAGCGTAACGGCGATGCCGCCAATGGCGGGCGCGATGAACGCAAACATCAAGCCGCCCGCGAAAATATCGCTGCGTATGCGGTGGCCGGTGTCATCCGGGCTGCGTCGAGTCACCCGATAAACCACGGATGCCACGGTGGCCAATAGCAAAATGGCGGCGGTGATGATCAATTTCATGGCGCCATTCTGGCATAAACCCCAGCTTGCGCCGGCACGCGTTAATGCCGGTAGACTGCTTGCTTTCGCGTCCCGGTTTTAATGGGGCAACGAACCGGCGCCGGCCCATGCGGGTGGCCAGGCGCCAATATCAAGGGGGCATCAACGCTGTGAAAATAAAAAAACTGATTGAAGAACGCCGTCTGGGCGAACGCGTCGCCGTCAGCGAACGCGACGACCCGACCCACGCC
The DNA here is from genome assembly GCF_001005835.2 of Achromobacter sp. LC458. Lineage (NCBI taxonomy): Bacteria > Pseudomonadati > Pseudomonadota > Betaproteobacteria > Burkholderiales > Alcaligenaceae > Achromobacter > Achromobacter sp. LC458. The sequence goes on along the minus strand of NZ_LBHW02000021.1, from coordinate 92,704 downwards.
GATACGCTGGCCGCGCTGGACCAGCTGGACGGCGCGCAATACAGTTCCGTCGCCTTCGTGACGGAAGACGACACCGTCATGGCGATCGGGGGCGGCGATGGCGCGTTTGTCGTGTCCATTACGCTGGATGACGACGCGCGCATCTATACGCTGATCGACCCGTCGCGGTCCGAAGACCACGATCAGGAAGTGGTGGTGGGCGGGCAGGCGGGCAGCTACCAGCAATACCAATGCGTGGACCGCGACATGGCGAAGGCGGCGCTGCTGCATTTCCACCAGGAAGGCGCGCCGTCACCCGATCTGCAATGGGTTAGCGAGTAGGCCGGGCTTTACACCACCCGCGTCAGCACCTTTTCTTCCCGAAACCAGCCGTCCAGATTGGCCACCATCAACTCGGCCATGGCGCGGCGGGTTTCGTGCGTGCCGCTGGCGATGTGGGGCAACAGCACCACGTTGTCCATGGCGTGCAGGGCGGCCGGGGTCTTGGGTTCATGTTCGAACACGTCCAGCCCGGCGCCCGCAATCCGCTTGCCTTCCAGGGCGCTGACCAGCGCGGCCTCGTCCACGACCGTGCCGCGCGCGATATTGATGAGCCACCCGTCGGGGCCCAGCGCTTCCAACACACGCGCGTTCACCATGTGCTGCGTGGCGCCGCCACCGGGCACCGCCAGCACCAGGAAGTCGCACTGCGCGGCCAGCGTTTCGATGTCCGGCACGTAACGGTATTCCGCCGGCGCATCCGCGCGCGGCTTGCGGTTGGTGTACAGAATTTGCATGTCGAAGGCGGCGGCGCGGCGGGCGATCTGCAAACCGATATTGCCCAGCCCCACGATGCCGCAGCGCTTGCCGCTCATGCGGGTGCCCAGCGGAAAGCCTTCGTTGGGCCAACGGCCGGCGCGCACGAAGCGATCGGCTTGGGCGATGCGGCGCGGGGCGGCCAGCATCAAGGCCAACGCCGTGTCGGCGACGCAGGCGTCCAGCACGCCGGGGGTGTTGGTGACGACCACGCCGCGCTCGCGGGCTGCCGCCAGGTCTATCGTGTCGTATCCCACGCCAAAACTGAAAATGCCTTCCAGCGCGGGCAGCGCGTTGATCAGGTCGGCGGTAGCACCAAAGCGTCCGCTGGTGGCGATGCCGCGTATGTTGGCGCCGTGTTCACGCAGCAGCGCATCGGCGTCGGCGGCTTCCCACAGGCGATGCACGTGATAGCGCGATTCCAGGTCGGCGACCAGATCGGGCAGCAATGGGCCGACCATCAACAGGTGCGGGGCGGAGGAGGGCGTGGAATCTGTCATGGATGCGGCTTATTGGAAAGGCTGAAAGAAAATGGCGGAATGAAAGCGACCGGCCCGAACATCGGGCCGGTCAACGATCAATTGGTCTGGATATTACGGGTCTTGATGATCTGCCCATAGCGCGCGCGTTCGCTGGCGGCCAGCTCTTGCAACTGCTGCGGGGTGGAACCGTGCGCGACGGCGCCTTGCGATTCCAGCTTGGTCTTCATGACCGGATCGTTGGCCACGTCGCGAATGGCTTGCGACAGCTTTTCAATCACGGCCGGCGGCGTGCCGGCAGGCGCCAGCACGGCGGTCCACGAGCCGGATTGCGCGTTCTTCACGCCCGCCTCATCGATCGTGGGCACGTCGGGCATGGCGGGCGAACGCGTTGCGCCCGTGACGGCCAGCGCGCGCAGCTTGCCGCCGGTGACGTAGGGCATGGTTTCCAGTACGGACGCAAACAGCATGTCGACGCGGCCGGCCATCAGGTCGGTCATGGCGGGGCCGCCGCCTTTGTACGGCACGTGCATCAGGTCCACGCCCGTTGCCTGTTGGAAGATTTCGCCGGACAGGTGCGGCGCGCCGCCCGTGCCCGAGCTGGCGAACGTGTGCTTGCCCGGTTCCGCCTTGGCCAGCTTGACCAGCTCGCCCACATTCTTGGCGGGCAGGGTGGTGGGCACGACCAGCACGAAGGGCAGGTCCGAAAAGAGTGACACGGGGGCGAAGGCGGTGGCCGGGTCCGAATGCAGTTTGTAGATCCACGGGTTGATCGCCAGCATGCCCGAATTGGCGAACAGCAGGGTGTAGCCGTCGGCGGGCGAACGCGCCACCAGGTCGGCGGCGATCTGGCCGCCCGCGCCGGGGCGGTTGTCCACCACCACGGACGACGCCAGCTTGTCGCCCAACGCCGCCGCCAACAGGCGCGCCGAGATGTCGGTGCCGCCGCCCGGTGAAAAAGGCACGATCAGGTTGATCGGGCGCTCGGGGTAACCGGCGGCCTGCGCGCTGAACGGCAATGCGGCGGTGGCGGTCAGGGCCAGCGCCGCGGCGATGAGCCGGACGCGGTGGCGTGCGATGGGGGTTGTCTCCATATCTTTTCTCTTTTTGGGGTGGGAAACGGCTTGCGCCGCGAAAAATTACCGTGCTGCGGTGATGCTCCTTTGGATCCCTGATGCCGTCGTGCGGCCATTTTTTGCGAGTATAGAAACGGCTTTCGATGGATAGCCGTTCGAGCTATAAATAGCATTGATCAATTCAATGATTGAATCGATGGAGTTTCGTCAGCTCGAGTGTTTCATTGCGGTAGCCGAGGAATTGCACTTCGGCCGTGCGGCCGAACGGCTATGCATGACGCAGCCGCCGCTGTCGCGCCAGATCCAGTTGCTGGAGCAGGACCTGGGCGTGACGCTGTTCGAGCGCAACAGCCGGCAGGTGTTGCTAAGCGCCGCCGGACGCCGCTTTCTGCGCGATGCCCGTCATTTGCTGGAGTTCTCGGCACGTGCCGCCGCCACGGCGCGGCGCACCTCGGGCGGCGAGGCCGGGCATATCACCCTGGGCTTTACCGCCGTGGCGTCCTACCGCTTGATGCCGTCGATGATCATGCGGGCGCGCAAGCTGCTGGCCGATGTTGAAATCCAGCTGCGCGAAACAGTTAGCACCGATCTGGCGCGCTTGCTGGTGGCGCGCGAACTTGACGCGATTCTGGCGCGCAGCGTGCCGCAGCAGGCGGGCATTGAATCGCGTTTGGTCGAGCGCGAGCCGCTGGTGCTGGCCTTGCCCGTCGGATCGCCGTTATGCGAACACGAGACGGTGCCGCTGCGCTTGTTGCAAGGGCAGCCCTTCGTGCTGTATTCGCCGCGTGATGGCAAGTATTTTTACGACCGTATCGTGGGCGCGTTTGGGCTGGCCGATGTGCAGCCGAACTATGTGCAACGGGCGGGGCAAACCCATACCTTGCTGGCGCTGGTGCGGGCGGGGCTGGGCGTGGGCATCGTGCCGGATTCCGCGCGTGAACTGCGCTTTGAAGGCGTGGAGTTTCGTCCGATCGGCCAGCGCGACCTTTACGCGGATATGTATTTGGCGTGGCACGCCCAGCATGACAATCCCGCGCTGGACGCGTTTCTGGAACGCGTGGTGGGGGTGGATGGCGCGGGGCGCCGCGCGCCGTAGGCCGCCGTGCCTACAGCTGCATCTTGCGCTTGCCCAGCAGCGTCAACGCCAAACTACGGCCGGTACGCATGAACGGGTACAACGCCGTGGACAGGCAGGGGTTGCGGAACACGGCGGCGTTCACGCTGTTGAACAGGTCGTTGCTGGTGCTGATCAGGGCCAGCCGGTTGATGCAATCGGCGCCCCAGTAGTCTTGCCCGTCCAGGTGCAGCAGCATGCCCTGGTTCAAGTCGTAGCCTTGCGCCTTGTAGGCCACGGCCAGGTCCGGGTGGTCGCGCATGTTCAGCAGGTCGATCGGCCCCACCGCTTTCTGCAATTGCAGCATCCGCACGTAGTTCGAGCAGAAGGGGCAGTCTCCGTCGTACAACAGGAAGTTTTTGGAGATGGACATGATGCACCTTGGGTTGAAAATACAGGTCCATTAAAGCGCAATGCGTGCCGCTGTGCGCGGGGCGTTCTGCCAGCCCCGGGCCTTCACCCTTGCGCGGGCGGGCGGCGCGTGGCGGCGTCGCGATCCTGGTCGCGCCAGCGCGCGCGCAGCTGTCCGATCTGGCGCAGCGCCGCTTGCGACATTTTCCACCAGCCGAACGGCCGGGGGTCGGCCAGCATGCTCATGGCGCGCGCGTAGTCCAGCGTCAGCCCGGGCGTCCAGGCCATCGTCAGGGCACGTTTACGAATCTGCGAGGCCACCCACAGTTCCGGCGTCAACAGCAGACGCAGCAATACGCGCCAGCCGGCCTGGCTGCCATGCAGCCGTCCCACCACGCCGTCCAGCGCGGCATCCAGCGCCCGGGCGACCGAGCTGGAGCAGTTGCGGTGAGTCAGGTTGTAGGTGCTGTCCTGGCGATACTGCTGCCAGAAATCGGCCAGCTTCTGCGCGTCGTAATTGCGAAACCGCACGCGCACGGTGGACGGGCACCAGGCCTTGGATTCCGTGGGGTAGTCGGGTTGATACACGCCGGGGATATCGTTTTCGGCGGTGGCGCGCAGCAGGTTGCCGAATTCATCGGGCGAGCGGTCGATTTCGTCGCGCGGGTACAGGCTGATGTAGATGCCTTCTGGCGATTCCAGGGCGGCGTGCCCGGTCGAGATGACCCCGTTGACGTCCACGGCCGCGATGTAGCGGTCCACCAGCGGAAGGTTGCGTGTTTGCGCCTTGGCCGAGCCGGACGGCGTCCACACGTGTACCGTCAGCGCGGGCTCGGAGTCGGCGGGCGGGCCATCCCACATGGTGGGGCCAAGGGGGCGGGGCGCCAGTGTCGACCCTGCCTGTGAAGCCGCCGCAGAAGCCGGCTCCGACGGCATGAAGTCCGGCGACGGGTTGGAGGCGAACGCCGGGTTCGATGCCAGGTGCCTGACCCGCCGCGCCAGCCACAGCAGCTTCAGGCCCGCGATGCCCAGGAACAGTCCCACGCAATACGGCAGCGTGCCGACATAGTTGGTGGGGTACGGCTGGAAGAAGAAAATGGCCAGCAGGATTTCTGCAATGCCCCCCGCAAAGGCGTAGCGCCAACGCTGGTAGCGCACCACATACGCGGCCAGGCACTGCAATACGCCGTCGGTCAGGAACAAGGCGCCAAAAATCATCGACAGGGCAAAGTGCCCGTGGTGGTGGCCCGCCAATATCAAGCTGCCGGCCAGCAGCACGAACAGCCCTTTCACATAACGCAGCACACGCTGCCCGCCCACGCCGCTGGACGCGATCATCAGCGTGGCCAGCCCTTCGATGATGAAGAGGATGGCAAAGGCGTTCAGCGGAAAGTACAGCGCGTTGTCCAGCGCGTCGATGAAAACGAAGATGCCCGCAACCAAGAAAAACAACCCGGCCGCGAACAGGCCCTTCCAACGCTTGCGCAGATAGGGGACTCCCAAGAGCAGCAATACAAGTTGTGGCATGCCTGTGTTTTCCGGTTCAAGAAGGGCGAAGGACGAAAACCGAATCGTACAGAAACTTGATGCCTTTTTTTACCTTTATGGCTGCTGCTGGGGCGGCGACTAGGGCTGCGGCCGGGGCGTCGTCGGCGCATCCCACGCCAGGCCCATCGCGTAGCCGCGCACGTCTTCCGGCCACGCGGCGACACATTGCGCGTAGCGGTCGCGGTCATCGGCGTACAGCGCGCGGGTGGCTTCTTCAAAGCCGGGCAGGTTGCCGGCCATGCCGGACATGAACCGGTACGCGGCTTCCTGGCGCTGACGTTGCCGACCTTGCGCGTCGTTGTCACGGCGAGCCTGTTCCACCAGCTTGCGCAACGCCACCGACGCGCCGCCCGGCTGCGCGCCCAGCCATTCCCAATGCCTGGGCAACAGCGTGACTTCGCGCGCCACCACGCCCAGCTTGGGCCGGCCGCGCCCGCGCGGCGCCAGGGCGGCGCTGTCGGAGATCTCGTTCGATTCGGGGGGCGCGCCAGCGGGCGCCGCGCCAGCGGGCGAACGGTAGCGGTCGGCAACCTGCGCGTCGGACCCGGACAGGTTCAGGTCCGTCTGCGTGCCACTGCCGTCTTGATAGACAAGCAGCGCTTGCGCCGCATCGGCGTCCATGGCGCGCTTGACGGCAAGCGCCACGTCGGCCAGCGGCCCGGCGGCAAGTATTCGGTAGCCTTCGAAGGCGGTGTAGGTGGGGGCGGGCGAGTGGTCAGAGGCAGTCATGGCGTATGGGTTCCGGTGGCCAATATCGGCTTGGATGCGTCCAACGCCTTTTGTGAAACGGCGGCGGAAACGTGGTGCAATTATGATCCGGGTAAAAATAACCTGTCAATAACGTCCGGGTAAAAATAGTTGTGGGATTCATGTGTCGAGGCTATAACCCGGGCACTGATTCCGGCGCCCATGCGTGCCGGCCTGGCTGCGCCGTACCCTGTAAAAAACCCTGCATAAACCTAGGGTAGACACCTAGAAAAAATCAGCGGGCGGCGTATAATCTTGCTTTGCGCCCGGAGTTACCCATGCGTCTCGTTCAAAAAGCGCTCACCTTCGACGATGTGTTGTTGGTGCCTGCGTATTCCGAGGTGTTGCCGCGCGACACCTCCCTGGCCACCCGCCTGACCCGCAATATCAGCCTGAATATTCCGCTTGTGTCCGCCGCCATGGACACCGTCACCGAGTCGCGCCTGGCTATCGCCATGGCCCAAGAAGGTGGCATCGGCATCATTCACAAGAATTTGACCGCCGATCAGCAAGCCCGTGAAGTGGCTCGCGTCAAGCGCCACGAATTCGGCATCGTGATCGATCCGGTCACCGTCACCCCCCAAATGAAAGTGCGCGACGCCATTGCGTTGCAGCGCCAGCATGGCATTTCGGGTCTGCCGGTCGTTGAAGGCCGCAAGCTGGTCGGCATCGTGACCAATCGCGATCTGCGTTTTGAAGAAAACCTGGATCAACCCCTGCGCAACATCATGACGCCGCAGGAACGCCTGGTCACCATGAAGGAAGGCGCCACGCTGGACGAGGCCCAGGCGCTGATGCACAAGCACCGTCTGGAACGCGTGCTGATCGTGAACGACGGCTTTGAGCTGCGTGGCCTGGCCACCGTCAAAGACATCGTCAAGAACACCGAACATCCGATGGCCAGCAAAGACGGCCAAGGCCAGTTGCGCGTTGGCGCAGCGGTTGGCGTGGGCGCGGGCACTGAAGAACGCGTGGAAAAGCTGGTTGCCGCTGGCGTTGACGTCCTGATCGTCGACACCGCGCACGGCCACTCCAAGGGCGTGCTGGAAGGCGTGCGCTGGGTCAAGCAGAACTACCCCAAGGTTGAAGTCATCGGCGGCAACATCGCCACCGCTGCCGCCGCGCGCGCGCTGGTCGAGTACGGCGCCGATGGCGTCAAGGTCGGTATCGGCCCCGGCTCCATCTGCACCACGCGTATCGTCGCCGGTGTGGGCGTGCCGCAAATCCATGCCATTTCCGAAGTCGCCAAGGCGCTGGAAGGCACGGGCGTTCCGCTGATCGCCGACGGCGGCATCCGCTACTCGGGCGACGTCGCCAAGGCGCTGGCCGCCGGCGCGTTCTCGTGCATGATGGGCGGCATGTTCGCCGGCACGGAAGAAGCCCCGGGCGAAGTCGTGTTGTTCCAAGGCCGCTCGTACAAGTCGTACCGCGGCATGGGCAGCCTGGGCGCCATGACGGACGGCTCGGCCGACCGCTACTTCCAGGACCCGGCCAACAACGCCGATAAGCTCGTCCCCGAAGGCATCGAAGGCCGCGTCCCCTACAAGGGCAGCGTGCTGGCCATCATTTACCAATTGGTCGGCGGCATCCGCGCCTCGATGGGCTACTGCGGCGCCGCCACCATTGACGACATGCGCACCAAGGCCGAATTCGTGGAGATCACCTCCGCCGGCGTGCGCGAGTCCCACGTACACGACGTGCAGATCACCAAGGAAGCGCCTAACTACCGCGCCGACTGATCCGTACAGTCAACTACAATGTCATGCATCACGCACCGGCAGAATCGCATTAACAATCGCGGTTCTGCCGGTGCGGTTTTATTTAATCGGTAGAGCTCAATGCACCAGCGCATCCTCATTCTTGATTACGGTTCGCAAGTCACCCAACTGATTGCCCGCCGCGTCCGCGAAGCCGGCGTCTATTCCGAAGTGCACCCGGGCGACGTCGACGACGCCTTCGTGCGCGACCAAATGGCGCAGGGCTTGAAGGGCATCATTCTGTCCGGCAGCCACGCATCCGCGTACGAAGAAGGCTCGATGCGCGTGCCGCACGCCGTGTTCGAACTGGGCGTGCCGGTGCTGGGCATCTGCTACGGCATGCAGTCCATGGCGCAGCAACTGGGCGGCGTGGTCAGCTTCTCGGACCACCGCGAATTCGGCTACGCCGAAGTGCGCGCCCACGGCCACACCAAGCTGCTGGAAGGCCTGGACGACTTCACCACGCCCGAAGGCCACGGCATGCTGAAGGTCTGGATGAGCCACGGCGACAAGGTCACCGAGCTGCCCCCGGGCTTCAAGCTGATGGCGTCCACGCCGTCGTGCCCCATCGCCGGCATGGCCGACGAAGACCGCCGCTTCTACGCCGTTCAGTTTCACCCCGAAGTCACGCACACCGTCCAAGGCAAGGCCATGCTGGCCCGCTTCGTGAACGAGATCTGCGAATGCCAGGGCGACTGGAATATGCCCGACTACGTCGCCGAAGCCGTCGCCCGCATCCGCGAGCAAGTCGGCACCGACGAAGTCATCCTGGGCCTGTCCGGCGGCGTGGACTCCTCGGTGGCCGCTGCCCTGATCCACAAGGCCATCGGCGACCAGCTCACCTGCGTGTTCGTCGACCACGGCCTGTTGCGCCTGGACGAAGGCAAGCAGGTCATGCAGACCTTCGCCGAAAACATGGGCGTGAAGATCATCCACGTCGACGCCACCGCCCAATTCATGGGCAAGCTGTCTGGCGTTGCGGACCCCGAAGCCAAGCGCAAGATCATCGGCCGCGAATTCGTCGAAGTGTTCCAGGAACAAGCCGGCAAGCAGCAAAGCGCCAAGTGGCTGGCCCAGGGCACGATCTACCCCGACGTCATCGAATCCGCCGGCGCAAAAACGGGCAAGGCCACGTCGATCAAGTCGCACCACAACGTGGGCGGCCTGCCGGACACGCTGAACCTGCAACTGCTGGAACCCCTGCGCGAACTGTTCAAGGACGAAGTCCGCGAACTGGGCGTTGCGTTGGGGTTGCCGCCGCAGATGGTGTACCGCCACCCGTTCCCGGGTCCGGGTTTGGGTGTTCGGATTCTGGGCGAAGTGAAGCATGAATATGCTGAACTGCTGCGCCGCGCCGATGCGATCTTCATTGAAGAATTGCGGAACACCAAGGATGAGGCTAGTGGTCTGACTTGGTACGAGCTGACCTCGCAAGCGTTTGCCGTGTTCCTGCCGGTGAAGTCGGTGGGCGTGATGGGCGATGGACGGACTTATGAGTACGTGGTTGCCTTGCGTGCCGTGCAGACGTTTGACTTCATGACCGCTGACTGGGCGCCGCTGCCGCACCCGCTGCTGGCTCGCGTTTCTTCGCGGATCATTAATGAAGTGCGCGGGATTAATCGCGTGGTTTATGACGTGTCGAGCAAGCCGCCGGCGACGATTGAGTGGGAGTGATCCTGCTTAAGGGTTGAGGTAAGAGAAAAGAGCGCTTCGGCGCTCTTTTTGTTTCTGCCGTGGTTGTCAGTGGCTTTAATTGGGGGGGGGCTCGCAGCTCAATAAGAATGGGAGGTTCAAATTAAAGTCCTCCCGTTTTTTATTCGGACCAAAGCGATCATGCTAACCGCCGCTCGCTCGTCCCCCGCAAACTAGGGTTATCCGGGATTCTTTATGCTTAAACTTTTGTGAAGAATAAGCGCCAGATGCAGGGCTCCGCCGCGATGAGGCATCAAGGTGGTTCACCGGGGTGCGGCACCTGACGCACCGTACGCAGGATCGCGCGGTGGCGGCCCAGAAGGAGAATCGGATGCTGTTGCGTAGACATTGCCTGGCCGTGATGATGCTGGCGCTGACTGGCTGGGCGACGGGCAGCCAGGCGCAAACGGCGCCTCAGGGCTGGCCCACCAAGCCGGTGCGCCTGGTCGTGGGGCTGGCCCCGGGCGGGCTGGTTGATGTGCTGGCGCGCACGGTTCAGCCGCATTTGGCCGAGGGCTTGAAGCAGACCGTTATCGTGGAGAATCGGGGCGGGGCGGGCGGCAACGTGGCGGGCGCCGAGGTCGTGCGCAACGGCGGGGACAACCATACCTTCTTGCTGAATCCATCGACCACCGAATCGGTCAACCCGCTGATGTTCGCCAGCATGCCGTTCGATCCGCAGCGGGACTTGCGGCCGGTCGCCTTGTTGGCCAACAGCCAGTTGTTCCTGTTTGTCCGGTCCTCGCTGGGCGTCGACACGCTTGAAGCGTTCGTCGAATACGCGCGCAAGCAGCCCAATCCGCTTAACTACGGGTCGGCCGGCAACGGCACGACGCCGCATCTGGCTGGCGAGCTGCTCAAGCAGGCGACCGGCATGCAGGCCACCCATGCGCCATATCGCGGCGTGGCGCCGGCGATACAAGACTTGGCTGCGGGCCAGATCGACTTTGCGTTTGGACCGGCCACGGTTTTTCCCATGGTGCAAGCGGGCAAGCTGAAGGTGCTGGCGGTGGCGAGCCGGCAACGGGCCGCCGTGGCGCCGGACATACGAACCTTTTCTGAGGCGGGCATTGACGGCGTTTTCGCGGACAGCCTGTTCGGCGTGTATGCCGCCGCTGGCACCCGCGATGATGTGGTTGATCGCATGAACGGCGAAATCAACAAGGTGCTGGCGAGGCCGGAGATCAAGGCGCGATTCCTGGACGCCGGCGCCGAGGCGCTACCGCTGAGCGTGGCCGACTACACCGCGCGTGTGCAGGACGAAAAGAAATTGTTCGCCCCATTGATGAAGTCATTGGGGCTGAAGGAACAGTAGAGAAATAAGAAATAAGGAGTCAGACTGCAATTTCGCCGATGCCAGCGCAAAAATGCAGTCTGACTCCATGGTGCAGCTCAGTATCAGCCCAACAGTTCCTTGCGAACGATTTCCGCGCCTTCGCTCAAAGCCAGCAGCTTGCCCTTCGCAATAGCCCGCGACAACGGCGCCATGCCGCAGTTCGTGCACGGATACAGCTTGTCGGCATCCACAAACTTCAGCGCCTTTCTCAGCGTATTGGCCACTTCTTCGGGCGTTTCAACCTTATCGCTTGCCACGTCGATGGCGCCGACCATCACCTTCTTGCCGCGAACCAGTTCAAGCAGATCGATCGGCACGTGCGAGTTGTGGCATTCCAGCGAGATGATGTCGATATTGGACTTCTGCAGCTTAGGGAACGATTCCTCGTACTGACGCCACTCGGACCCCAGCGTTTTCTTCCAGTCGGTGTTGGCCTTGATGCCGTAGCCGTAGCAGATGTGCACGGCGGTTTCGCACTTCAGGCCTTCGATGGCGCGTTCCAGCGTGGCGATGCCCCAGTCGTTGACTTCGTCGAAGAACACGTTGAATGCCGGCTCATCGAATTGGATGATGTCCACGCCCGCGGCTTCCAATTCGCGGGCTTCCTGGTTCAGGATCTTGGCGAATTCCCAGGCCAGTTTTTCACGGCTCTTGTAGTGGGCATCGTACAGCGTGTCGATCATCGTCATGGGGCCTGGCAGCGCCCATTTGATCGGTTGCTTGGTTTGCTGGCGCAGGAACTTGGCGTCTTCAACAAACACCGGCTTTTGACGGCTGACGGCGCCCACCACGGTCGGCACGCTGGCGTCATAGCGATCACGGATTCGAACGGTTTCGCGCTTTTCGAAATCGACGCCGTCGAGATGCTCGATGAACGTCGTGACAAAGTGCTGACGGGTTTGCTCGCCGTCGCTGACGATATCAATGCCCGCATGCTGTTGTTCTTGCAGCGCCAGGCGCAAGGCGTCTTGTTTGCCCTCGACCAGCTCTTCGTCTTGCAGTTTCCAAGGCGACCAAAGTTTTTCAGGCTGTGCAAGCCACGAGGGCTTGGGCAGGCTGCCGGCGGTGGAGGTGGGCAGTAGTTTTTTCATGATCAGTTGGTCTCGTGTGTTATCTGAGTGATTAGTGCGCGTAGTTGGCGGCCCAGCTTTCCAGCACGTGCTTGTAGGGTTTGATGAAGTGCTCTTCCGTGAACTTTCCCTGCTTCACGGCAAGCTGGCTGCGCTCATCGCGGTCATAGACGATCTGCGTCAGCGAGTAATCCTGATTCTTCAGGCTCGGTTGATAGACCTTGCCCGCGGCGGAATTGGCGTTGTAGATCTCGGGGCGGTAGATCTTCTGGAACGTTTCCATCGTGCTGATGATGCTGATCAGCTCAAGGTTCGTGTAGTGGCCAAGCAGGTCGCCCTGAAAGTAAAAGGCCAACGGCGCGGCGCTGCCCGGGGGCATGAAGTAACGGACCTGCAAGCCCATTTTTTCGAAGTACTGGTCCGTTGGCGAGAATTCGCTTTGCTGATATTCAACACCCAGGATGGGGTGCTGATTTTCAGTACGCAGGTACGTCTTGCTGCTTGAGGCGCTGATGCAGATGACCGGCGGCTTGCTGAATCGCTCGGTGTAAGCGCTGGAACCGACAAAGTGCTTGAACAGCTTGCCGTGCAAGTCGCCGAAACCGTCGGGCGAGCTAAAGCTGGATTTGTTCTTGTTGTGCTCTTGCAAAAGCACGCTGAAGTCGTAGTCGCGCACGTACGAAGAGAAGTTATTGCCGACGATCCCATCGATGCGTTCGTTGTTGTGGCGGTCGACGATATTGGTCTTCAAGATTTCAATCAGCGGAAACGCATCACTGCCGCCGTTGGCGGCAATGTTCATTTCAACCGAGATGATTTCAAGTTCGACCGTGTAGCGATCTGCCTTGGGGTTGTCCCAATGCGCCAGACTATTGAAGCGCCTGTCGATCATCTTCAGCGTGTTGCGAAGGTTCTGCTGGCGACTCGCGCCCCGCGCCAGATTGGCGAAGTTGGTCGTGATGCGCGTGTTGTCGGACGGCTGATAATTTTCATCAAAAGGAATGCTCTTGATGTTGAAAGTGAACGCGTTGCTCATGGTGATGGTGTGCTGATTTTGGCGAATGGAATACGGAGCCGGCTGCCGCCAGGCGACGGACGCTATGGCCGCTGCGGGCGGCGTTGAATTGGCTTTGCTTCAGGCTGCTACCGGTTCTTCTGTGGCGGTGGTGCTCGGATGGCGCATCAATTCGATCAAGGGCAACGCGCGCTGGACCGCCAGTCTGGCCCGTTCGATCAGGGCCATGTCGTGCAGGCGGTAGTCGGCAAAATCCTTGTCGGTCGCGTAGACGCCCAGCGGCAAGGTGCGCGCCTGGAAGAAGCTGAACAAGGGCCGCAACTGGTGATCGATGATCAGGGCATGGCGTTCGCTGCCGCCGGTGGCCGCCAACAAGACGGGCTTGTCGATCAGGGCGTCTTGATGAATGAAGTCGAAGAAGTGCTTGAACAGCCCCGTGTACGAGCCTCGGTAGACCGGGGTTGTCACCACCAGGACGTCCGCTTGTTCGACCGCGCCAAGCTCGCGCTCCACCGTGTCGGGCAATTGAGAGCGCCAGACGGCGCCGGCCAGTTGCGGGGCGAGCTCACCCAGTTCAACAAGGTGTTGTTCGCACGGAATATGGTCGGCGATCAGGTCCAGCAGGTGTTCTGCCAGGGCCGCTGACTTCGAGGGGCGTTGCAGTCCGCCGGAAACTGCGACTAGACGGAGTGGACGTGTCATCTTTGCTTCACATGAATAGAGCTGCCCGGCGCGGCATCTGTCTTTGTGCAGTTGCAGCATCAAGCTGGAACCGCATGCTAGAGGAGGGCAACGATGAAGTAAAATGGTTTTATTTCACCTATCCATGAGCAGGAATCATCTGAATGCTTGAACGCATCCACCTCAGCATCGTCCAGCAGGTCGAAAAGCAAGGGTCCTTGACGGCCGCTGCGGGCGTGTTGAACCTGACCCAGTCGGCACTGAGCCACAGCATGAAGAAGCTGGAAGTGCAGTTGGGCACGGACGTCTGGCTGCGCGAAGGTCGAAGCCTGCGCCTCACCCAGGCCGGCCAATACCTGCTGGCGGTGGCGAACCGCGTGCTGCCGCAACTGGACCTGGCCGAAGAGAGACTGGGCCAGTTCGCGCAGGGCGAACGCGGCGCGCTGCGCATCGGCATGGAATGCCACCCTTGCTATCAATGGTTGCTGAAGGTGGTTTCACCGTATCTGGCGGCGTGGCCCGACGTGGATGTGGACGTCAAGCAGAAGTTCCAGTTTGGCGGGATCGGCGCGCTGTTCGGCTACGAGATCGACCTGCTGGTGACGCCCGACCCGCTGTTTAAGCCGGGCCTGAAGTTCGAGCCCGTGTTCGACTACGAGCAGGTGCTGGTCGTGCCCAAGGGCCACCGCCTGGCAACGGCTGCGTACGTGAAACCGCAGCAGCTGACGCAGGAAGTGTTGATCAGCTACCCCGTGGACATCGAGCGCCTGGACATCTACAACCAGTTCCTGCTGCCGGCAGGCGTCACGCCCAAGCGCCACAAAGCCATCGAAACCACCGACATCATGGTGCAGATGGTAGCCAGCGGACGCGGCGTGGCCGCGCTGCCGCGCTGGCTGGTCGAGGAGTACGCGGCCCGGATGGAGGTGGTGCCGGTACGGCTGGGCGCGCGCGGCATCGCCAAGCAGATTTTTCTTGGCGCGCGCGAAGCGGACAGCGCCATTGATTACGTGCGGGCATTCATTGAACTGGCCCGCCACCCGGGCACCGACGCGCCGACCGCTGTGGCGCAAGAAGCCAATGGACAATCACGGTAGCGCTACAGTGAATGTCGCGACTCCAGCGGGCACGGAATCGTGCTGACAGTCCCAGCTACATTAGAAAGTCACGCAGCGGCGCGGGGTAGAGTACGCAGGCATCGAAGATCTGGATGTCGCAATAAACGAAAGCCGAAGGCTCACTCGTGCCTGCCCCCCTCGATCAGCATGCCTCGCAACCGCTGGCGCTGTCTTTCCAGCGCCGCTATCTGCTTCTCCAAGATCGCCAGCCGTTTGCGCTTCGCATCCTTCATATCCGCGCATGCCTTCGCCCCTTCAATCAGCAACATGCAACCCGGAAAGCTGCGGATTTCTTCCAAACTGAAGCCGGTGGCGATCAATCGCTGAATCTGCTTGACCTGAGTGACGGCCACTGCGTCAAAGGCGCGGTAGCCATTCTGGGCACGCGTTGACGCAAGCAAGCCGTGCTGATCGTAGTGACGAATCGAGCGTACGCTGACGCCGGTTGCTTGCGCCAGCGCGCCGATCTTCAGCAGGGTGGTGGGCTCAGTTTTATTCATGGATCGAACCTTATCACCTAGTGCTTGACTGTGACACTAATGTCAGGCTTTAGCCTGGGCTCTTTCCATTCGAAGGAGCTTCAACATGATGTCTTTCAGCGCTTTCACCCATTGGCGCAAGGGGTTTGCCGCAGTGGCCCTGATGGTTCTATCCACGCTGGCGCGGGCCGCAGTAGATCCATACACAGTGACGGCGCCTGATGGCGTGCGCATCGCGGTGCAAGAGGCCGGTGACCCGAACGGTCAGCCCATCATCTTTATTCACGGTTTGCTTGGCAGCCACCTTAGCTGGGAAAAGCAGGTCAACAGCCCTCAGTTGCAGCGCTACCGCCTGATCACTTTCGATATGCGGGGGCATGGCCTGTCCGGGCAACCTGAGCGTGCCGATGCCTACCGTGATGGACGCCGTTGGGCGGATGATCTGGCTGCGGTGATTGCGGGGTCAGGCGCCCGGCAGCCCGTCTTGGTGGGATGGTCGCTAGGCGCGGCAGTTACCACGAATTATCTGGCTGCCTATGGTGACGAGAAAATCGCCGGTGCTGTGTACGTGGGGGGTGTCATCGAACTGACACCGGAACAAATCGTGTCGCAGCCGCATGCTTACAAAGGAATGGCATCGCCAGATCTCAAGACGCATCTCGATGCTGAACGCGAATTTGTGGCCCTGTGCTTTGCCACCCAGCCTGACGCGCGGACGTTCCAGCGTTTGCTGGCCAATGCCGCCATGGCTTCCCAGAGCATGCAGAACGCCGTGCATGGTATGTCGCTGAATGCGCCCAAGGGCTTAGGGGCCATGCACAAGCCGCTGTTGTTGATTTATGGCGCGCGTGATGCGTTGGTGCAGGCCCAACCGTCCTTCAATCGCGCCAAGGCCTTGAACGCCGGCGCCATCGGCAAGTTCTACGCAGACTCGGGGCACGCTCCCTTTCTGGAGGAGGCCGAGCGTTTCAACCGCGATCTGTCCGCCTTTGCTGACGCCGCGACGCGGCGTTAGCCGTTCATGTGCCCAGCGCAAATATCAACGCTGGCATGTTTTATGGCGATCGATATAAAATCCCTGGACGTTCTCGGGTACCTGCCACGCACGTGCCTTCGTCAACCCGCTTGCCCCACGGAAGGCCACCGCATGACGCAACTTGCCGACCCCGTCCAGGATGCCCCCGTCGGACCCGTGTCCGTACCCCGACTTCCGCGACCCTCCCGCAAAACCCTCCACGGGCTTTGCTGGGCGGGCCTCAGCGTGTTGATCTTTGCCGGCTGGTTTGTGGTGACGCGCTTTAGCGTGACGCGCGAACTGCGGTTGTGGGATGTCACCGCGCTGCGGTTCGGTATCGGCGCTGTAATTCTTTTTCCGGTGCTGCTGCGGGGTTCCGGGCGCATATCCGGCAAACAATGGGGTGAAGGACTGTTGTACGCCTGTCTGTGGGGCATGCCTTTTGTCCTGGCGGTAGCTCTGGGACTACAGCTCACGTCAGCCGGGCGGGCGGCGGCAGTGACGCCGACATTGATGCCCGTTTTTGTCGGGCTTTTTGCCTGGGTCTTCCTGAAAGAAAAGCAGGGCTGGGGCCGCTGGCTGGGGTATCTGGCCATCGTCATCGGATTGGTCTGCATGATTGCGGGCGGCGCCTCGGCGCACGGGGTGGCGAACCCCGTGGGGATCCTGGCGCTGATTACCGCCGCCGCGATGTGGGCCGTCTATACGCTGCTGTTTCGGCGCAGCGCGCTGACGCCGGTGCAGGCGGCGGCGTTGATCTGCTTCTGGTCGGCCGTGCTGTTTCTGCCGATCTACCTGGTTGCCGGCCTCAGCCGCCTTGCTTTGGCGTCGCCAGGCGAAATTGCTTTGCAGGCGTTTTACCAAGGCGTCTTGATGAGCGGCGTGGCCATCGTTTCCTTCAACCGATCCGTTGCGCTGCTGGGGCCGTCCGCCGCCACGGCCATCATTGCCTTGATCCCGGCGGTTGCCGCGCTGACCGCCATTCCCGTCCTGGGCGAGCTGCCGTCGTGGGAAGAGGGCATTGCCCTTCTTGCCGTGGTTGGCGGCGTGCTGCTGGCGGCCCGTCCCAAGCGCCCGGCAGCAGTCCCATCGACCACCACGACAGCGAGACAACAGCCATGATCCGTTTTTACTTTCATCCGACGCCTAACCCCGCAAAGATCGCGCTTTTCCTGGAAGAGACCGGGCTGGAGTACGAAGCCGTGCCGGTCGACACCAGCAAAGGCGAGCAGCACACGCCGGCGTTTCGCGCCATCAACCCGAACGGCAAGGTGCCGGCCATTGTTGATACTGACGGTCCTGGCGGCAAGGAAGCGCGCGTGTTCGACTCGACGGCCATCCTGATCTATCTGGCCGACAAGACCGGCCAGCTTGCGGGCACGCCCGAAGATCGGCCTGAGCTGCTGTCGTGGCTGCTGTTCATTGCGTCCGGCCTGGGTCCGTTTTCCGGCCAGGCGGTGCACTTTCAGTTTGCCGCGCCGGATGGTCTGGACTACGCCGTCAACCGTTACCGCCGCGAAGCCGATCGGCACTATCAGGTGCTGGACGAGCATCTGAAGGGGCGCGAATTCATCGTGGGCAACCGCTTTACCATCGCGGATATTTCGGCGTGGGGCTGGCTTGATCGGGCCTCGCGCGTGCGCAAGGGCTCGGAAGATCCGCTGGCGCCGTTTCCGGAATTGAAGCGCTGGTTCGCCGGCGTGGATGCACGCCCGGCGGTTGCGCGCGCCCGGGCGCTCAGCAAAAGCCACCAATGGAAAACCGTCAACGACGACGAGACCAAGCGGGCCTTGTTCCCCTCAAATTTCGCGCCTGCGTCGTCGCAAGCGATTTGAAATGAAGATGCAGAACGAGCGTAATAGAACGACGTCACCTTCGTCTGTTTGTTGCGCGACACAGCCGCGTAGGGTTGCACATGGCGCGCCCCAAAGAGTTTGACGAAGCGGCGGCGCTTGATGCCGCTATCGAATGCTTCTGGTCGCGCGGCTATGAAGCCACGTCGGTGCGTGATCTGGCCGCTGCCATGGGCATCGTGGGCCCCAGCTTGTACAACACGTTTGGCGACAAGCGCCGGCTGTACCAGCGGGCGCTCGCGCATTACGTCGAGCGCGGCTTTTGCGAACGGGTCAGGCGTTTTGAATCGCAAATGACACCCCGCGAGGCCATCGGCGCGTTCTTTGACGAAATCATCGAACTATCGCTGGCGGACGAACAGCGCAAGGGCTGCATGATCGTGAACTCGGCGCTGGAGTTGTCTGCGCACGATGCCGAGTTCCAAGAGGCGCTGGCGCTTGTGCTGCGGGATATGGAGGCTTTCTTCCTGCGCTGCGTGCAGGCGGGCCAGCAAGCCGGCACGATCAACGCCACGCAGCCGGCGGATGACCTTGCGCGCATGCTGCTCGGCTTGCTGATGGGCCTGCGCGTGCTGGCGCGCTCGCGGCCGGAACCGGAGTTGCTGCGTGGTCTGGTTCGGCCCGCGCTGGCCTTGCTTGATGACGCCCGCCCGCGTTGATGACAAGGCCGGACAACGCGGTGGGCTCCCCGCAATAAACCCGACATCGGGCGATGGCCTGGAATTTTTCTACGAAAGCTGGCCGCGCGGGCGGTGACGTGTTGAGGCTGTCCGGGCGGCGCTGCCTTATAAATCCAGCACGAGCCTGCTGCCCTTGGCGCTGGACACGCAGATCAGCATCGTCTTTTGCGCGGCCTTTTCCGCGTTGCTGAGATATTGGTCGGCGTGTTCGGCTTCGCCTTCCAGAATGCGGGTCTCACAGGTGCCGCACACGCCCTCGCGGCACAGGCAATCCACCGGCACGGTGCTGTCGCGCTCGATGGCGTTCAGGATGGACTCGCCGGCGGCCACCTCCACGGTCTTGCCGGACTTGGCCAGCACCACGGTGAAAGCGCCGCCGGTTTGCTTGGGCGCGGCGAATTGTTCGACGTGCACGCGCGCTGACTCGATCCCGACCGCTTGCGCGGCGCCGCGCACGGCATCGATCAGTGGGGTGGGGCCGCACACGTAGGCGTGCGCACCGGGTTCCATGCCGCCCAGCAGGTCCGCCAGATCCATGCGCTGGCCTTTGCTGTCGACATAGAAACGGACGCCATTCCCGCAAAGCCGGGCAAGCTCGTCCCGAAAGGCGCCGTGTTCGTCAGCGCGATAGGCGTAGTGCAGTTCGTACGAACCACCGCACCGGTGCAGGTCATGCAACTGCGACATGAATGGGGTGATGCCGATGCCGCCGGCGATCAGGACATGGTGGCGGGCGGCCTCGTCCAGGGCAAACAAGTTGCTGGGCGCGGTGATGTAGAGTGCGTCGCCTTCGGCCACCTTGTCATGCATAAAGGCAGACCCGCCTTTGGACGGCGTTTCGCGCCGCACGCCGATCTGGTAGTTGCCAAGGGCGTTGGGCGAACTCATCAGCGAGTAAGCGTTGTTGTAATGGCGACTGCCGTCGCGCAGCTGCACGATGATGTGGCTGCCGCCCGTGAAGGGCGGCAACGCGCCGCCGTCCATGGCTTCCAGCGTGTAGCGCTTGACCAGCGGGGTGACGTGCTCGATGCGCGCGACGCGCACGAGCAGGGCCGCTTGGGTGCTCAGGGTGCTGGCGGTGCTGGTGGTGCTCTCTGTGTTGGCGGTGCTCAGGCTGCTCATGGTGCTGATGGTGCTGATGGTGCTGATGGCGCTCATGGTGCTCATGCTTGGGCCGTGGCGCGATGGAGCGCGGGCGGGGAAGTGTCGGCAGACAAGGCTTCCTGGTATTCCGTGGCCAGCTTGCGATGAAAATGCACGATGCCGTGCTCGCTGATTCCGCTGCGCTGGCGGTCGACCATGATGCGGCCTTGCCCGCGATAGCCGCGCGACTTCAATCCCTTCTGCACGCTTTCTACCAGTCGCAGGTCTTCAGGCCGAAAAACGTCGCGATACCAGTCCACCAGCTTCTGCTGTTCCTCGGTCAATTCCTTGTTCAGAAAGTAAATGTCGTAGTGCTGCAACGTGACGCCCGCGCTGGCGGGGAATTCGTAGATGACGGTCATGAAGTCGGCGCCCGGTGGCACGTTGAACATCGTGCAGGGCCAGGCCCAGAAGCCTGCAAAGCTGGGGTCCTTCACCGAGGCATCGACCTTGAAGGATTTTTCGGACGATTTCGCCAGGCCGAATTGCAACGTCCAGTTGCCGTGCATCGTGTGGGTGTATTTGTCGACCTGGACAGAGTCCGCAAAGCTGGGATGCACCGGGCCGCAGTGATAGCACTCCAGGTAGTTGTCGACGATGGACTTCCAATTGGCGGGGGTTTCGGTGACGAAGCGCGCGGCCAGTTGCAGGGTGTCCACCACCGGGCAGGCGGCGCGCAGGCGGGCTTCGAAGCCGGGGAGTTGGTCTTCTACCGACCCCGCGCGCGGGTTCAGGTTGATGAAGACAAAGCCCGCGGCTTCTTCGACCTTGATCGGGACCAGCGTGGCCTTGTCCCGGTCAAAGTTGGGCACGTTGTCGCAGTTGCGGGCGAAGGCCAGCTCGCCATCCAGCTTGAACGTCCAGGCGTGGTACGGACAGGTGATGACGTTTTTGGCTTTGCCGCTGCCTTGCAACAGTTGGTGGCCGCGATGCGGGCACACGTTGTAGAACGCGCGCAGGATGCCGTCGCGGTCGCGCAGCACAATGATGCTTTCACCGATGATGTCGCGCGTTACGTAGTCGTTGGGCTCGGCCAATTCGCTACGGTGGGCCACGCAGATCCAGCTGTGGGCAAAGATCTTTTCCTGCTCGTACTGGAAGACGGCGTCCTGGGTGTAATACGGGGCGGGCAGCGTCCAGGCGTTTTCTTCGTCGGCGTTGAAGTCGGCGGGTAGCTTGGGGATGCGGTTCATGATGATCTCCTGGGAACAAAGGCCGGTTGGGTGGGCGATTCAATCTGATGCGCCGGGATATCTCCGTAGTCCTGCATCAACCAGCGGAACAGGCCGAACAGCTTGATGCCCAGAATGAAGACAAAGGGGATGGCGGTCAGCACCACGGCCGTTTTCATCGTTTCCAAAGACGCCTTGGTGAACAGCATTGCCAGCGGGACCAGCGTCAGTGCAATGCACCAGAAGACGCGGCTGGCGGGCGTGGGGTCTTCGCCTTCCGACAGGTTGCGCGTGGTGGTGGCGGCGACGGCGTAGGCCACGGCGTCGACGTGGGCGGCCAGAAAGACCAGCATGGTTGCTAGGTACAGCGCCAAAAACAGCTTGCCGGCCGGCAGCGCGCTTAGCAACATTTCCACTGCCGTTTCGCCGCCTTGTTCCTGCAAGACGCGGGGCACGTCGATGGCGCCCGTCATGAACTGGTGCATTGAATAGCTTTCCAGCGCGCCGAAGAAGAACCAGCATCCGGCGCTGCCGCCCAGCAGCAGCGCATAGATTACTTCCTTGATCTTGCGGCCCTTGGAAACGCGCGCCACAAACATGGCCACGCCCGGGGAATACGACACCCACCACAGCCAATAAAACACCGTCCAACCGCGGTTGAAGGCCCCGTCGCCGGCGGGGTCGGTGAAGAGGCTCATGCGGACGTAGTTTTGCAGCATCAGGCCCAGGCCATTGACGATGTTGTTGCCGGAAAACTGCGTGGGGCCCACGACCAGCACGACGGCAGCCAGCAGCAGCGCGCCCCAACAGACCAGATGGCTCAGGCGCTTCATGCCGCTGGCGATGCCGATATAGGCGCTGGCCGAGAACAGCGCGGACACGCCGACGATCACGATCACCTGCATGGCGAAGGTGTCGGGCGTGCCGACCAGGCTGGCCAGGCCGCGCGTGAAGGTGGATGCCGTCAACGCAATGGACACCGTCAGCGCGCCGAACATCGTCAGCAGGAAGATCAGGTCCGCCAGACGGCCGACGGGACCCGTCGCACGGAACCCGGTTATCGCTTGGAGGATAGATGCCAGGTTCAGCCCCGCCTTCTTGCGCACATGAAAGTGGTAGGCCATGGCCAGCGAGGGCAGGGCGTATACCGCCCACGCGCTTAACCCCCAGTGGAAAAACGAATAGCTGATGCTGGTTTCCAGGGCCTCGCGCGTGCCGGACGCGACGTTGAGCCCGGGCGTTTGGTAGTAGTAGGCCCACTCCATCACGCCCCAATACAGCGTCGACGAGCCCATGCCGGCACAGATGAACATGAAGATCCAGGACAGCGTCGAGTATTCGGGCTTGCTGTCACCGAGGCGCACGTTGCCGTATTTGCTGAACGCCAGGCCAATGCAGGCGATGACGCAGCCGAAAACAAACACCTGGATCAGCGAGCCGAATGAACGCGTGGTCCAGTCGAATAGATCGGCCGCGGTGGCGGCGGCTTGCATGGGCCAGAGGACCATGGCGATGACGGTGAGCAGCACGGCGGTAAGTGTGCAAAGCGTCAGGAACCCGTCGCGGCGTGGCGCGGCTATTTTCACGTTGTCTCCTTCCTTGCGTTGTTGCGCACGGTATCTTGTCGTGTGTTAACCAGCGGTTTACATTAACCATTGATTAACCCAATGATTGACCCGGACTGTAGGAAGAACCTTGCCCATGCACAAGCTTCAATCGGAAAACGGCGCGTTTGTAACGGGTGGTTTTTGTTTTCGCTGTGTCGGCTGGACTCGGTCGTCATGAAAGAAGACAGCTTTGCGTTCCGCTTGAAAGAGCTGCTTGAACACAAGCAACTGACCCTGCAAGCCGTGGCCGGCGCGCTGAACGTCTCGCGCCCCGCCGTCCATAAATGGACGAAGGGCGGCGAGATCGACTACGAAAAGCTGCGCAAGCTGGCGGCGTTTCTGGGGGTGAACTGGATCTGGCTGCGATACGGCGAGCAAGCGCGGGAAGAGGCGGGTGCAGCAAGCGCCGTGGACATTCCCATGACGGATACGCGCCGCCGCTACATGGCCGACATCATGGAAAGCGAAGCGCGCATGAAGCTGGCGCAAGAGGGCGCGCGCATCGTTACGTGGGAATGGAACCTGATCACGGACGACGTCAGCTACTCGCCCAACGTCCAAGCCGTATACGGCTGGCGCATCGTCAGCAACGACAGCTTCTGGTTGCACGTGCACCCCGACGACGTTGCCATGATGCAGGCGGTCTACGACGAATCCCTGCGCACCGGCAACGCGCACGAATTCGACTTTCGCGTGATCCAGCCGGATGGCGCCCTGCGCTGGATTTCCTCACGCGCCACCCCCGTGCGCGACTTTGACGGACGCATCGTCAAGGTGGTCGGCATCAGCATGGACAACACCGCCCGCAAGCTGGCCGAGCAATCCCTGCGCGATCAGCAGGCGCGTTTTGAAGCGGTATTTGAGCTGACGTCGCAAGGCATGGCGCTGCTGGACGCCGACCTGCGCTGCGAATCCGTCAATGGGGCGCTGGCGAGGATGCTGGGGGCCGACCCGAAAGCGCTGCTGGGCGATGGCCTGGCCGGGCTGCTGGCCGATGGCGGCGCGCGCCTGAAGAAGATGCTGCACGGCAGGCCCACCGCCGCGTTTGGCGCAAAGATGCGCGGCAAGGATGGCCGCTGGCTTGCAGTGAACGTGCGGGCGGTGTTGACACGCGGCACAGAGGTCGGGGCAGCGGCGTACTTTGCGTTGGCGGTGGAGCAAGGGTGAGCGGGGGGAAGACGCTGCCAGCCCGCCCCGCGCAAACGCCGGTCATCACCCCCCGCGACTCTTCACCACCAAATTGCTCACAAACACCTGCACCACTTCATCTTTCTGATTCAAGGTGGTGGTGCGGGCTTTGACCAAGCCCTGTTCCGGCCGGGTTTTCGACGGCCGCACTTCCAGCACCTCGCTTTCTATCCGCAACTCGTCGTCCGGACGCACCGGCAGCGGCCAGCGCATTTCTTCCACGCCCGCGCCGATGATGCCGCCGGCGGGTTTGAAGTCGCTGGCGACCAGCAGTTGCATGGTCAGCGCGGCGGTGTGCCAGCCGCTGGCGGCCAGGCCTTTGAACAGCGTGACGTTGGCCGCGTCTTCATCAAGATGGAACGGCTGCGGGTCGAATTCCTTGGCAAAGGCTTTGATGCGTTCGCGCGTGACGCGCACGCGGGCGGTGCCGATGAAGCGTTGTCCGGGGGTCAGGTCTTCCAGGTAGTGCACGGCCATGTTGGTTTGCTCCGTCGGTGGGCGTGGCAGGCGTGAATAAGGAAAAATCAGCGGGGGGATTCCGAAGCCAGGGACGCCAGCAATTCACTGCGACAGGCTTCGAGGATTTCGTCGGCCAGCGGCGAGTCATCAGGGCAGGCCCGCGACAGCGCGACGGCGCCGATCACGTGGGCCAGCAAATCGATGCGCTTGGCGCGCGCGCGCTTGGCGGATAAAGACGGGTCTATGTTCGGGTTTGAATCGGGGTTTGCATGCGCACCCGAATGCGCACCCGAATTCGCACCCGAATGCGCACCCGAATGCGCGCCCGAATCCGGGTCCGCGTTCAGGCCCGCGTTCAGGCCCGAATCTTGCGGCGCAACGTCGTCCTTGGCCAACGCCGCCAGCATGTTCTCGATGCCTGCGGCAAAGGTGGTCTTGACGTCGTCGGACTGGCGCGCGGCGTCGCCGCACAGGGCGGCCATGGTGCAGCCCGCGCTGCGGCCGTCGCGATGGGCGCGGGACAAGTAGATGTTGACGAACTTGGCCGGGTCCATGTCGCCCGTCATCGCCAGGGATTGCGACAACCCAGACGCGGCCGTTTCGGCCATCAGGTCGGCCTTGGAGCGGAAGTGCTTGTAGAACCCGCCGTGGGTAAAGCCGGCAGCGGCCATCAGTTCGGCCACGCCCACGCCGTCGTACCCGCGTTCTCGAAACAGGGTCGATGCGGTCTCGACAATGTGCGCCCGGTTTGCCTGCGCCTGCGCCTTGGTGACCCTCATTTTTGCAACCTCGTTTGATGACACGCCCGCGCGTGCCAGTTTGTTAATGCCATGTGCAGGTGACAAATATACATTGATGTCGATCATCATCAAAGTACTTGACGGTTTAGATGTTGATCATCATCATTAACGCCGTTGGCCGCCCGGCCCGGACCGTAATCCGGACCTGGCCCTGCCGCGATCAGCCCAAGGCCACCGCCTTGCGCACCGCAATCAACCCCCATTTATGGAACCCGACCATGACCGACAACGCTTTGTTCCAGCCCTACACCTTAGGAACCCTGACGCTTTCAAACCGCATCGTGATGGCGCCGCTGACGCGCAATCGCGCCGAAGCGGGCTTTGTGCCCAGCCGCCATGCCGCGACGTATTACGCCCAGCGCGCTTCGGCGGGTTTGTTGATTGCCGAGGCGACACAGATCTCGCAGCAAGGGCAGGGGTATCAGGACACGCCGGGTATTTACACGGCGGCGCAGGTCGAAGGCTGGCGGCAAGTGACGCAGGCCGTGCATGCCAAGGGCGGCAAGATTTTCCTTCAGCTGTGGCATGTGGGCCGCGTGTCGCACGTGGACCTGCAAGAGAACGGCGCCGCGCCCGTCGCGCCGTCCGCCATCCGCGCCGAGACCAAGACGTTTGTCAACAATGGCTTTGAGCCGGTGTCGATGCCGCGCGCCTTGGCGCTGGACGAGTTGCCCGGCATCGTCGACGACTTTCGTCAGGCAGCCGCGAACGCCATCGCGGCGGGTTTCGATGGCGTGGAAATCCACGGCGCCAACGGCTATCTGCTTGAGCAATTCGCCAAGGACGGCGCGAACCATCGCGACGACGCGTACGGCGGTTCGGTGCAGAACCGTGCGCGGCTGTTGCTGGAGGTGACGCAGGCGGTGGCCAACGAGGTTGGCGCCGACCGTACCGGCGTGCGCATTTCGCCGGTGTCGCCGGCCAACGGTATTACTTGCAGCGACCCGCAGGCGCAGTACGACTACATCGCTGACCAGCTCAATGCGTTGGGCGTGATCTACCTGCACGTGGTGGAGGGCGCGACGGGCGGGCCGCGTGATGTGGCGCCGTTCGACTACGGTTCGCTGCGCAGGCGCTTTACGAACACCTATATCGCCAACAACGGGTATTCGCTGGACCTGGCCGCCACTCAGCTTGCCCAGGGCCATGCCGACCTGTTTGCATTCGGCCGCCCGTTCATCGCCAACCCCGATCTGGTGCAGCGCCTGAAGACGGGCGCTGCGCTGGCGCAGCTGGACCCCGCCACGCTGTATGGCGGCGGCGCACAAGGCTATATCGACTACCCGGCGCTGGCCGACGCGCGCTGACTGGCGGGCTATCGCCGTTTTCGCGGCGTGCCATCCGCGGACTTACAACGAGAACTGCAAAATGAATTCCTCTACTGTTTTGATTACCGGCGCGTCGTCGGGCATAGGCGCAACCTATGCCGAGCGCTTTGCGCGGCGCGGCCACGATCTGGTGCTGGTGGCGCGCGACCTGACCCGGCTGGAGACGCTGGCTGCGCGCTTGCGGCAGGACCATGGCGTCGCGGTTGACGTGCTGGCGGCCGACCTGACGCGCAATGACGACATTGAAGCCGTCGAGGCCCGGCTGCGCGATGATGCCCGCATCCAGATCCTGATCAACAACGCGGGCGCTGCGCAGACCGGCAACTTTGTGGCGCAGACGCCCCAGGCGGCCGGCCAATTGGTGGCGCTGAACACGACCGCGCCCACGCGGCTGGCCAGCGCCATCGCGCCGCGCCTGGTGCGGGCCGGCACCGGCGCCATCGTGAATGTGGGGTCGGTGGTGGGCTTCATGCCGCAGTTCGGCATGGCGGTGTATGGCGCCACCAAGGCCTATATGTTGTTCTTGTCGCAGGCCTTGCATGAAGAGCTGGCGCCCGCCGGCGTCTATGTGCAGGCGGTGCTGCCCGCCGCCACGCGCACCGAGATCTGGCAACGCGCGGGCATCGATATCAATGCGCTGCCGGAAGTGATGGACGTGGGTGAATTGGTGGATGCGGCGTTGGTCGGATTTGACCGCCGCGAGACGGTGACGATCCCGCCGCTGCATGAGGCGTCGCGCTGGGATGCCCTGGACGGGGCGCGCCAAGCGCTGTTGGGCGACATCAAGATGGCCAGCGCGGCCGCGCGCTATCAGGCAGCGTGAGGCGACGATGGGCGGGCGTCGGTGCCGACATGCCCGCCCATCTTTGCGATCGTGGGTGCCCAAGCCACGTCTTGGTGCCCCAGCCAAGGCTATTGAAGCATCGGCGCGCCCAGTCCGATCGCGCCCGTGTTGATCAGCCGTTGCAGATACTGCGTGCCTTCGCGCAACGCCTCGGCGGGGGTTTCCCAGGGCGTGTGCGGGCACGGCATGCACCAGTCAACCAGGATGTCGGTGCATCGCACCACCTGCACCAGCGAAATGAAACCGGCCGGCAAAGAGCCTGGTTTTTCCAGCGCGCGCAACGGGATGGCACGTACGCTAAGGACGTAGCCGCGATACTGCGTGATGACGGAATGCTCCATAAGGCCTCCCCCACATGGTGGCTAAAACGCGAACGCGCCCGGCATACACCGGGCGCAACGTTTCAAGCCTGCCGATCAAGTCACGGTGAAAGAGATCTTGCGGGGCTGCGCCTCGCGCAGTCGCGGAATCTGCAAGGTCAGCACGCCGTGCTTCAAGTTGGCGGTGATGTTGTCCTTGTCCAGATCGTGGCCCAGCGTGAAGCTGCGGCGGAACAGCGGTTCGCGCAGTTCGTTATGCACCAGCCGCACCTCGGCCGGCACCTGCACCGCGGCTTCGCCTTCGATCAGCAATTCGTTCGACTGCACCTTGATCGACAGCCTGTCCTTGGACACGCCGGGCAGGTCGGCCAAGAGCGTAATGCCCGTGGCGTTCTCGTAGATGTCCACGGCGGGCAGGGTGGCGGGGCGGTTGGTGTCGTCAGCGACCTTGGCCAGGGATTCCGAGCCGCGCGTGGCGGCTAGTTGGTTGCGTTCTTCCATGATGATCCTCCTGTGTCGTCGGCCAGTGTTCATTGGATGGAAATCAAACGCGGCTTGGCGGACTCGCGTTTGCCGATCGAAATGCAAAGACAGCCGTCGGTGTAGCGCGCCTGGATGTTCTCTGGATCGGCGTCGGCAGGCAGTTCCACCACGCGGCTGAATCGGCCGCGCGCGCGTTCGCGTGCATACAGGGTGGTTTGCCCGGAAGGTTCTTCTTCGCGGCGTTCACCCGAAATGGTCAGCAGGCCTTTTTCCATGGTGACTTCAAGCGCGTCCGGGTCTACGCCGGGCACAAACGCCACGACTTCAATCGAGTCGGCGCACGCGCCTACGTTCACGGGCGGAAAGTCACCGCGTGCCGTGGACCGCAGGTTGGAAGGCGCGGTCGAGGATCGCAGGATTTTGTCCAGCTGTTGCAGGGTGTCCAGGGCGGAACTGATGCCGCTATCGAAAAATGGATAAGTTGCCATGTTCGTCTCCCGATAAGGTCTGGTTCAGACGGGCGTAGGGCTTGGCGGCATGGGGTGTCTACGCTGCGCTGCCCCGCCATAGCGCAAATGTGGCATCGGGTTTGCGGGTTTCAAGAGAGGGGGCGATTGAATTCTTCAATCAAGGCAACGGGAAAAATTGCGGATTTTTAGCGCGGGTGGTGGCCCGCGGGCGGCGTTGAACGGCCGTGGCACGATGCGCCTTTCCCCGCCGGTTGAGCGCCCTGTGAAGACGCGATAAATTCATTCGACACGTTGGTTCGATGGGCATGACCCCACGCGAAATCCGCTTTTGGCAAACGGAGATCCCATGGACATATTCACGACTATCCACACGCACATCGCCGCGCTGGGCCTGCCGCTGTATGCGGTCAGCGCCAGCGCGGTGCAAAAGGCAGACACCCCCATTTTGTTGACGCTGCACTGGCATGGCTTCAAGCCTGACCGGACGGCGATTGCACAGCCGCTGCGTTCGGTGGCGGCGTCGGCCTTGCAGTTGAATCAGCGCTGGAACCACTACGCCGAAATCGATGAAGCCGTGCTTGAAGCCGGATGGCGCTTGGGCGCCTGGGACGTGGAACGCGTGGCGCATCCCGGTTGGTGCCGCCTGAATGCGCCGCTGGAAGAAGCCGTGGCTTGCCGTCGGGCGTTTGCCGACTATTCCGATCTGCCCGGCGGGCAGGAACGCGTTGCGCTTGAGGCGCCGGATCATTCGGCGCTGATGGAGCTGGCCGCGCGCAAGGGATATCTGCGCTGGATGTTCCGGCCGCGCAAGAACGGCATCTGGAATCAGACGGACGCGGATGACGCCACGGTGGACGCCGAGGGCGGCCGTACGCAACCCTGTCCCGTGCATGCCGCGCCTGCCGCCCAGCTGCAAAAGCGCGTGACCTTTCGTCTGGGAAAGGCGGTCGGCATCTGGGTCTGCGGTGATGCACGTCGGTGATGCACGTCCCTGATGCAATTTGATTCAATTTGCGGCTCTTGAACTTGCGCGGCCCTGCCCATAAATCCTGATGCGCGCCCGCAAAGGCGCAGTGTTTGGTGATCTGAATTGTTCAGGAGATTGAGTCATGAAGATCCGTCCCCTCTATGACCGGGTAATCGTCAAGCGCATCGAACAGGAACGCAAGACCGCATCCGGCATCGTGATTCCCGATTCCGCGGCGGAAAAGCCCGAGCAGGGCGAAGTCGTGGCGGTCGGTGGCGGCAAGGTCGGTCGCGACGGCGCCGTGCAGAAGTTGCAACTTAAAGTGGGTGACCACGTCCTGTTCGGAAAATACGCCGGGCAGACCGTCAAGGTCGACGGCCAGGAACTCTTGGTCATGCGTGAAGACGACGTCCTGGCGGTGCTGGAACCCACACGCGACACGTTCAAGAAAGCGGCATAACGCGCTTGCCCGAGCCGCTATCAGGAATCTACCCAAGAAATAGCAGGAGCCTTAGAAATGAGTGCCAAGGACATTCAATTTCACGATAACGCGCGCGCCCGCGTGGTAAAGGGCGTCAACATTCTGGCCGACGCCGTCAAGGTCACGCTGGGTCCGAAGGGCCGCAACGTACTGCTGGAACGCAGCTTCGGCGCGCCCACCATCACGAAGGACGGCGTGTCTGTCGCCAAGGAAATCGAGCTGAAGGACAAGTTCGAAAACATGGGTGCGCAGATCGTCAAGCAAGTGGCCTCGAAGACGGCCGACGTGGCAGGCGACGGCACGACCACCGCCACCGTGCTGGCGCAGGCCATCGTGCAAGAGGGCATGAAGTATGTGGCCTCGGGCATGAACCCCATGGACCTGAAGCGGGGCGTGGACCAGGCGGTGCAGGCGGTGGTGGACAAGCTGAAGGATCTTTCCAAACCCATCTCGACCAGCAAGGAAATTGCGCAGGTCGCGTCCTTGTCGGCCAATTCCGACGAGACCATCGGCCAGATCATCGCCAAGGCCATGGACAAGGTGGGCCGCGAGGGCGTCATCACGGTGGAAGACGGCAAGTCGCTGGACAACGAACTGGATGTGGTCGAGGGCATGCAGTTTGACCGTGGCTACCTCAGCCCGTATTTCGTGACCGACCCCGAGAAGCAGGTGGCGCAGCTGGACGAGCCGCTGGTGCTGCTGCATGACAAAAAGATCTCGAACATTCGCGATCTGCTGCCGGTGCTGGAAATTGCCGCCAAGGCGGGCAAGCCGTTGATGATCGTGGCCGAGGATGTGGACGGTGAAGCGCTGGCCACCTTGGTCGTGAACTCGATTCGCGGCGTGCTGAAGGTGGTGGCGGTCAAGGCCCCCGGCTTTGGCGACCGCCGCCGCGCGATGCTGGAAGATATCGCCATCCTGACGGGCGCCACGGTGAGCTCGGACGAGACCGGCATGCAGCTGGAAAAGACCACGCTGGAACAGCTGGGCAACGCCCAGCGCGTCGAGGTCCGCAAAGAAGAGTCGGTCATTATCGGCGGCGCGGGCAAGCAGGCGGACATCCAGGCGCGCGTGGCGGTCCTGCGCAAACAGGCGGACGAGGCCACCAGCGACTACGACCGCGAAAAGCTCCAGGAGCGCGTGGCGAAGCTGGCGGGAGGGGTGGCGGTCATCAAGGTGGGCGCCGCGACCGAGGTCGAGATGAAAGAGAAGAAGGACCGCGTGGACGACGCGCTGCACGCCACGCGCGCGGCCGTCGAAGAGGGTATTGTGCCCGGGGGCGGCGTGGCGTTGCTGCGGGCGCGCACGGCCATTCACGGATTGAAGGGCGCCAACGCCGATCAGGACGCCGGCATCCGGATCGTGTTGCGCGCGCTGGAGGCGCCGTTGCGGGCCATCGTCACGAACGCCGGCGACGAGCCCTCGGTGATTGTGGCCAAGGTGCTGGAAGGCAAGGGCAACTACGGCTATGACGCCGCCACCGGCAACTATGGCGACCTGGTGGACCTGGGCGTGGTCGACCCGACCAAGGTGACGCGCACCGCGTTGCAGAACGCGGCGTCTATCGCGGGCCTGATCCTGACCACCGACGCCACCGTGGCGCAGCTGCCGGAGGAGTCCAAGGCACCCGCCGCGCCCACGCCTGAGATGTCGTTCTAAGGGGGACTCGGGGTTGCCCACCCCGATTCAGTGCGAAAGAAGGGCGCCTGGCAGCAAGGTCAACCTTGCTGCCCGGCGCCCTTTGTCGTGGGGCTTTTGTCGTGCGGGGGCCTTTGCCCCGGGGGGCTTATCGATCCGGCCTTAGCTTTGGCTATTCGGCCTTAGCTTTGGCTATTCGGCCTCAGCCTTGGCTATTCGTTCTCAGCCTTGGCGGCCCATGATGCTCAGCGCCACGGCTTCGGCAATCTTGATGCCGTCCACGCCCGCCGACAAGATTCCGCCCGCATAACCGGCGCCTTCGCCGGCCGGGAACAATCCCTTGGTATTCAGGCTTTGCAGCGTGTCGTTGTCGCGCTTGATGCGCACGGGCGACGACGTGCGCGTTTCCACGCCGGTCAGCACGGCGTCGTGCATGCCGAAGCCCTTGATGGTCTTGTCGAACGCGGGCAGCGCTTCGCGGATGGCCGTGATGGCAAAGTCGGGTAGCGCGGTGGCCAGGTCGGTCAGGTGCACGCCGGGCGTGTACGACGGCAGCACGGACCCGAATTCCGTGGACGCCTTGCCCGCGATGAAGTCGCCCACCAACTGGCCGGGCGCGCTGTACGTTTCGCCGCCCAGCACAAAGGCCTGCGATTCCCACTTGCGCTGGAAGTCCACGCCGGCCAGCACGTGTTCCGGGTAGTCTTCTTCGGGCGAAATCCCGACCACGATGCCGGCGTTGGCATTGCGTTCATTGCGCGAATACTGGCTCATGCCGTTGGTGACGACGCGGTTCGGCTCCGACGTGGCGGCCACCACCGTGCCGCCCGGGCACATGCAAAAGCTATAGACCGACCGCCCGTTGCTGGCGTGATGCACCAGCTTGTAATCGGCCGCGCCCAGGATGGGGTGGCCGGCGCTGGGGCCAAAGCGCGCCTTGTCGATCAGCGACTGCGGGTGTTCGATACGGAAGCCGATCGAGAAAGGCTTGGCTTCCATGAACACGCCTTGCTCATGCAGCATCTGGAACGTGTCGCGCGCGCTGTGGCCGATGGCCAGCACCACGTGGTCGGCTTCGATGTGCTCGCCACCGGCCAGCGTGACGCCGGTGACCTGGCCGTTTTCGCGATGCAGCGTTTCCACCTTGCTGGAAAAGCGCACTTCGCCGCCCAGCTTCGTGATGGTGTCGCGCATGACTTCCACCATGCCCACCAGCCGGAACGTGCCGATGTGCGGCTTGCTGACGTACAGGATTTCTTCCGGTGCGCCGGCCAGCACGAATTCCTTCAGGACTTTTTCGCCGTAGTGCTTGGGGTCTTTGATCTGGCTGTACAGCTTGCCATCCGAAAACGTGCCCGCGCCGCCTTCGCCGAACTGCACGTTGGACTCGGGGTTCAAGATGCGCTTGCGCCACAGGCCCCAGGTGTCCTTGGTGCGTTCCCGCACCGCCTTGCCGCGTTCCAGAATGATGGGCTTGAACCCCATCTGCGCCAGCACCAGGCCGGCGAACAGGCCACAGGGGCCGGTGCCGATGACGATGGGGCGCTTGGTCAGCGTGGCGGGCGCCTGGGCGACGAATTTGTATTCGGTGTCGGGCGTAGGCTTGACGTGGCGGTCGTCATGAAAGCGGGCAAGCAGCGCGGCCTCGTTTTCCACGTCGATATCCAGCGTGTAGGTCAGCAGGATATTGTGCTTTTTGCGCGCGTCGTAACTGCGCAAAAAAATGGTGAAACCGTGCAGGTCGCTGGCCGGTATGCCCAGTTTCTTGAGAATCGCGGCGGGCAATTCCTCGGGCGTGTGGTTCAACGGCAGCTTGATTTCGGTCAGTCGCAACATGCTTCGGGTCCAGAAGGTGGGCGATCACAACGTCGCCAAACGCGGGATTGTACTGGAGCGCGGAGCAGGCGGAACGGCACCAGAAAAGCGTGCATCGAGACGGCTGCTGCGTCGTTTCAGGAGCGGATGACGTCGGGTCCGAACATCAAGAACTCCACACGTCTTGTAACATGTGGGCTGCGTGATGATTATTAGAACGAATAACGACAGGTCCGATGACCGGCACAAGGAATCCAGGTTTGATGACTCAGGAAAGCACGGTCCGATACTGGCACGCGGTAGAACTGCTGCAACCCCAGGCAGCGCCAAAGCTTGAAAAGCGCGATAGTCCCTACCATCCATTCCTCTACGACACCGAGATGGAAACGCTTGTCCCGCCCTGGGCGGACGATAGCCAGCTTAAAAGACAGTCGATTCCGGCAAAGCGGGTGTGGAGCCATACCCTCTACGCACATCTGTACGACAGCCAAGATGTCGCCGAGAAGCTTAAGCAGCTTTATGGGGCTGACCAAGGATATCGAGACGAGCAAAGGCGCCGCGAGTCTGCCCTTTTTGCAATGAAGTTCACGGCCGATGGGATGATGGTGCCGGACAGCCTTGTGCTTTCCAGCGAGGCTTGGTTCCTGGGGCGTGCGCTGTCCGGGCAGGACTGGACACGGGGTTTTGAGCGCGATCAGGACTTCCTGCGTGAACAAATCAAGGCGCGGATGGGAGGGCAAATCAGTGCGGACGTGCTCCGTGAATTGATCCACGAAGTGCGGCGCTTTCTAGGGGTCGAGGAGTTCTTTGGAGATGCGGGCCGTCGACGCCTGCGTTTTCGGTGCGCACCAATCAAAGAGGATAAAGCGGAGCAAGAAGACGACCCGCTGAATAGTTTTTTTCTGTCTGATCTAGCTGACGTTGCAGACAGCCTGCAATCCGGCGTCACAAGCGAACCCCTGCACCAGTATCTGCGTCGCCATGATCCCGCGCAGCGCCTGCACGTGGACGACGACACAGCGTCCCTGCCTCTTATCGAGCGCTTGGCGCCGAACAACTTTGCCAGTGGCTGCTGGCCT
Organism: Achromobacter sp. LC458; assembly: GCF_001005835.2. Lineage (NCBI taxonomy): Bacteria > Pseudomonadati > Pseudomonadota > Betaproteobacteria > Burkholderiales > Alcaligenaceae > Achromobacter > Achromobacter sp. LC458. The sequence goes on along the minus strand of NZ_LBHW02000021.1, from coordinate 58,104 downwards.
GCCGAGAAGCATCTGGGGTTGGTCCATTCCCAGCAGTTGGCCGTCAATACCATTCTGAATACGTTGGGGGATGGCGAGGGACTGCTGGGGGTCAACGGCCCGCCCGGCACCGGCAAGACTACGCTGCTGCGCGACTTGATCGCGGCAATCGTCACCCAACGCGCCGATGTCCTGGCGACGCTGCCGCGCGCCTCTGACGCCTTTGTTAAGAATGGCAGGGAATCGGCAAGCGACGGTGCAAAATCCCAACACTGCCATCCGCTCAGGCCCGTGCTATACGGTTTCGAGATCGTGATTGCGTCGTCCAATAACGGCGCGGTCGAAAACGTGACACTTGAGTTGCCGCAGCGCGACAAGATCGACGAGAGCTGGTTACCCGAAGCCGACTACTTTGGCGAGCTCGGAGAATTGGTTAGCGGCAAACCCGCATGGGGCTTGATTTCCGCCGCGCTGGGAAGCAAGACCAGGCGCAAGGTATTTGTCGATAGATATTTCTATGGCGTGGTCCCAGCTCGTAAGAACACTAAATCTCAGCCCAAGGACGAGTCCGACGAGTCCAGCGAATCCGACGTCGCCGCAGACATGGTCGATACCGATGACGGCGCGGGTGCGCAGGGGCAAGAAGTGCCCCAGGGTTTTCTGGACTGGCTGGGAACGTATGCGGACGTATCGCGAACTGCCGAGCAACGTCGCGAAATCTGGACGCAAGCTGTTTCGGCATACCTGGCGGCAAAGCGCCGGGTGGCCGACCTTACCGCCGCATCAGCCGGTATTCAGGAGCGCATCAAGGCGCTTACGACGGTCCGTGGCGCGGCGCTGGCGGAATCCCAGGCGTTGTCCAGCGCCGAAGAGCGCATTGCCACCGTCATTGCAGAGTCCTCGCGTTTGGATGCCGGCGATCTGAAATCCGCGCACCAGGCACTGTCAATCTCGCTGGACGCGTTGCGCAAACACACTGAGGCCAAACCCGGCTTGTGGGAAAACCTGATCAGCCTTTGGGGCGCTCAGCGCAAATGGAATGCTGGCGGCGCGCTGCTGGCTGAACGCCACGCGTTGTCGCATGCCGAATTCGAACGTCTCAGGCGCACCGTCGAGCGATTGGAGGCTGAGCGCAAGGACCTGGAGAAACAGCGGCTTGCCCGACTGCGCGAGTTGCAGCAGTTGCAAGAGAAGGCCCGGGCGCACGAAACGCAGATCAGGGCGGTAGCGCAAGCCGGCAAAGCCCAACACTTGCTGGACTGGCTGAAGACGGGGGCGATCGGCCGTGGCGATGCCATCGAGCTGGCCGAACCATGGGCAATCGAAGGCCTGCGCGAGGCACGCGCTGCGGTATTTATCGAAGCGCTCAAACTGCATCGCTGTTTCTTCGAACTCGAAGCCAAGCGAGTGCGCTCGAATCTGTTCTTTGTCAACAGCATGCTGACAGGCAACCGGTTTCGCGCCGTCTCGCGCCATGCCATACGGTCGGCCTGGGCATCGCTATTCATGGTGGTACCGGTGTTGAGCAGCACCTTTGCGTCTTTCGCGCGCTCGTTCGGATCCTTGGGCGTGGGAGAGATCGGCTGGCTTTTCGTGGATGAGGCCGGGCAGGCTCCTCCCCAGGCTGCCGTGGGCGCACTTTGGCGTGCTCGTCGAGCCGTGCTGGTGGGTGATCCCCTACAGCTCAAGCCCATCATCACCGTGTCCGACGCCGTGCTCGAACACATGAGGACGCGTTACCAGGTTGATGACTATTGGATGCCGACACGGCGTTCGGCCCAGGCGCTTGCCGATCAGGCGACACGATGGGGACGAATGATCGGACCCAGCGACGCTAAAAAGTGGGTGGGTTTGCCGTTGGTCGTGCACCGCCGATGCGATAGGCCGATGTATACGCTGGCGAATCGAAACGCCTACGGCGGCGTCATGGTGTATGGAACGCTGGCGCCGGTGCCAGCCAAGGAAACCAAGGCCAGCCTGGCGACCGGATGGCTTCACGCCGAGGGGCCGTCCTCTGGCAACTGGGTGCCCGCCGAAGGCCGGGCACTGCTTGAGCTGCTGGCCGCCCTTGCGGCGGACGGTGTAGCCGCCACCGATATCGCAGTGATCACACCATTTCAGGCAGTGCGTCAGCAGTTGGGGCAATTATTACCAAGCGGCATGGTGCGCGGCACGATACACACGATGCAGGGGAAGGAGGCCCCCGTCGTCATCATGGTGCTGGGTGGCAATTCGGCTAGCCCCGGTGCGCGCAATTGGGCGGTCTCGGAACCCAATCTTTTGAATGTTGCCGCCACCCGAGCCAAGCGCCGGTTCTATGTGATCGGTGATATCAATGACTGGAAACATCGGAAGCTATTTTGCGATGTCATGGACTTGTTGCCGGCCCAGCAACTCCCTGTTCCGGCGCTCGCTCAATAGCGGGAGCGACGTGCGGCCATCAAGCGGTGGCGCTGCCACCGCGCCACCACATTGTCCCCAGCTCCGGGGTCTCTATCGCCACCCGTTCCCCCATGACCGGCGTCGTCAGCGCGACGCCTTTGGCCGCTGCCAGCGCGGCAATGCGTTCAAACGGGTCTTCCCATGGGTGCAGCGCCAGATCGAATGTGCCGTTATGAATGGGCAGCAACCATCGGCCGCGCAGGTCCAGGTGGGCTTGCAGGGTTTCTTCGGGCTGCATGTGTACGAAGGCCCAGCGCTTGTCATAGGCGCCGGTTTCCATCAGCGTCAGGTCGAAAGGGCCGTAGGTGTCGCCGATGGTTTTGAAGCCGTCGAAGTAGCCGCTGTCGCCGCTGAAGAAGACGCGCAGGTCGGCGTCCTGGATGACCCACGAGGCCCACAGGCTGCGGTCGGAGTCGGTCAGGCCGCGTCCCGAAAAGTGCTGGGCCGGCGTGGCGGTTAGCCGAAGGCCGTCGACGTCGGTGGATTGCCACCAGTCCAGTTGTTCGACGCGCGCCGGGTCCACGCCCCAGGCGATCAGCTGGTCGCCCACGCCCAAGGGGGTGATGAAGCGGGCGGTCTTGACGGCCAGCTTGTCGATGGCGGCGCGGTCCAGGTGGTCGTAGTGGTTGTGCGACAGGATCACGCCGGCAATGGGCGGCAGGTCTTCGATGGAAATGGGCGGGGCGTGAAAGCGCGCGGGGCCGGCCCATTGCACGGGCGAGGCGCGCTTGGAGAACACCGGGTCGGTCAGCCAGAAGCGGCCGCGCAGTTTCAAGAGGATGGTGGAGTGGCCCAGGCGGTACAGGCTGCGGTCGGGCGCGGCTTGCAGGTCGGCCAGGGTGAGGGGGCGCACGGGAATGGCTTGCTCGGGGACCGTGCCACGGGGCTTGGCGAAGAAGAACGTCCACATCAGTTTCACGCCTTGCCAGAAGCCCAGCGAGGGGCGCGGCAAGGGGTTTCTAAAACGGCCCTCGTGGTGTTGGGGCGACTGCGGATAGCGGGGCTGGCAGTGGGGCAGGAGGTGAGGGCGGTCACGGCGGGTTCCAGGGGGCAAAAAATTACACTGCGCAGTGTAGTTTTGTTTTTCTGAAAAGTACACCGATCAGTGTAAAATTTTTCGCACTCCCATCCGCGCATTCCATCCGCGTATTCCGTGCGCATATTCCACCCCTCAAAAAGCCGAGCCTGTTCATGTCCAGCCCCCCGACCCGCCTCACTGACCGCAAACGCCAAGCCATCGTGCGCGCGGCGGTGGAAGAGTTTCGGTCGGCCGGGTTTGAGGCCACCAGCATGGACCGCATCGCGGCGGCGGCGGGGGTTTCCAAGCGCACCGTCTACAACCATTTCCCCAGCAAGGAAACGCTGTTCTCGCTGATTCTTGAAGAGCTCTGGGCCACCAGTGCGGACAGCGTTTCGCTGGCCTATCAGCCCGACGTGGCGCTGGATCAGCAGTTGCGGCAGCTGCTGATGCAAAAGCTGGACCTGCTGGCGGACCCCAACTTCATCGATCTGGCGCGCGTGGCCATGGCCGAAATCATCCATTCCCCCGAACGCGCCCAGGCCATCGTGTGCCGCATGGGCGAAAAAGAGGGCGGCGAAACGGCGTGGATACGCGCGGCGATCCAGGACGGGCGGCTAATGGACGTGGACCCCGAGTTCGCCGGCCACCAGTTGCAGGGGCTGGTCAAGAGCTTTGCGTTCTGGCCGCAAGTCACGCTGGGGCAACCGCCATTGAGCGCCACCGAGCGTAAGCGCGTGGCGGATTCGGCGGTGGAGATGTTCCTGGGGTGCTACGCGCGGCGCGGATGACAGGGCGCATAGGGTTGCTGCAATCCGATGGCGCAGCCTTGCGCAAGCGCGTGCCTTACATTATGGTAAGGCGCACTTCCGAGGAGCTAGCCAATGCCTTCCGCCACCGTGACTTCCAAGGGCCAGATCACCATTCCGGTCGATGTACGGAACCGTCTGGGCTTGTCGACTGGCGACAGAATCGAGTTTGTTCTAAACGAGGCAAGCGGCCGTTACGAAATGGTGCCGGCAACGTACTCGGTTACGGCGCTCAAAGGCATCATCGCGAAACCACGCAAACCCGTCACGATTCAAGAGATGAACGACGCGATCGCCGAGCAGGGCAAGTCAGCGCGATGATTGGCCTGGATACCAATGCGAGACGGTATGGAAGGCAGTGCGTTTGTACGCCGCCTCCACAGCGGATTTTGCCGATTGTCTGATCGAGCGCACGGGGCACGAGGCGCTGTGTGAATACACGGCGACGTTTGACGTGAAGGCGGCAAAAGCCACCGGCATGCGCCTGATCAAATAGTCCGTGCGTGATGCATTGGCGGACGCAAAGCACTCGTGTCGTGTCGCGCGACGGCAATCGCCCTAAAACACATTCAACGCCCGCGCCACCCAAAGCGCCAAGCCCACGGCGATGCCGATTAAAAGCGCGCGCCGCAGGCCGCCGCTTTTGGGCACGGCGCCGGGGGACGCCGCGGGGTCCATCTCGACGCGCGCGCCCTGCGCGGCGGCAGTGCTTGGGGGCCTGCCGGTGTCAGCGGCGTCCGGCACGTCAGCCACCGGCGCAGACGTTGCCGCTATCGCACCCGCGCCATCACCGTCCGTCTCAATCGTGAACGCGGGTTTGCCAGTGCGCGCAACGTGATCACCAGGCATATCTTCAATCTGCACCCCGGCATTTTTCAGCATGTCCCACAGGCCTTTCATGCCTTCGCCGTCGCGCAGCGCCTCGATGCGTTCGCGGGTGGCGCGCGGGACTTCGTCCAGGCTGTCGTAGTGCCGGCCGTTGACGGTGACCGCGCCGTTGTCGATATCGACCTTGAAGGCTTCGCCGTTTTCCGTGCCGGCGTAGCTCCATTTTTCTTGAACGCTGACGCTGCCCGGCGCGCCGCCCAACAGTTCTTCGATGCTTGCCTGCTGCTCGGGCGTCAAGTTCGTTGTGGAACTCCAGCTGCGCGTTGTCGTCGAACTTTTCCAGATCTTGGTCTTGTCGTTCATGCCTGCCATCCGTGGTGTTCCATGCGCGGAATATACAGAATCCGTTCACCCAGTTGTCAGAAAAGCCCGCATTTTCGGACTTCTTACTTTGTCCTTAAAGAAAAAGTCTTTTCCATGTCAAGAATTTTGATCTGATCCGCTCCAATGAGCAGATCAGATGCCTGAATAGGCGCATAATGCAGCACCTTCTCTTGCGTCCCCCATGAAGAGAAGGTTCAGCTTGTTTCTGTAAGTACAGAGCGTGTTGTCACTAGCTCGGCAGTTCGTGTTTCCAGGGTTCATGTTCGGTAGCGCGCTAGGACAACTTGGAAAATTCACGGAGATGTCTATGACAGATGATGCAAAGCCGCGTCGTCGGTTTCTTCAGGCGTTGGCTATCGTGCCGGCGTCGACATTGGCGGTAGGTGCACTGACCACCGGCTGTACCAACGCTGCGGACACCAAGACCGCCGCGCCCGCCAAGCCCTACGAGCCCACCTATTTCACCAAGCCCGAATGGGACTTCATCGTTGCCGCGGTGGATCACCTGATCCCCGCCGACCAATACGGTCCTGGCGCGATTGAAGCCGGTGTGCCCGAATTCATCGACCGTCAAATGGAAACGCCGTTCGGCCACGGCAAGCTCTGGTACATGCAGGGCCCGTTCCACACCGACCAGGTGCCTGAACTGGGCTATCAGCTGAACCAAAACCCGCGCGAGGTCTATCGCCACGGCATCGAAGCCTGCAATGCCTGGTGCGTGAAAACGCACGGCAAGGTGTATGCCGAGCTGGACAAGGCCTTGCAGGAACAGATCCTGAAAGACCTGCAAGGCAACAAGATCAAGCTGGAAACCGTTCCCGCATCGACCTTCTTCAGCTTCCTGCTTTCCAACACCAAAGAAGGCTTCTTTGCCGACCCGATCTACGGCGGCAACAAGAACATGGTGGGCTGGAAGATGGTGGGCTTTCCCGGCGCGCGCGCCGACTACATGGACTGGGCCGACCAGCCCAACGTCAAGTACCCCTATGGCCCCGTGTCGATTTCTGGGGAAAAGGGGTAATCAATCATGGCAATCAAGAAAGACAAAGTTGATGCGGTCCTGGTCGGGTTCGGCTGGACCGGCGCGATCCTGGGCCAAGAGCTGACCGAAGCCGGCCTGCACGTGCTGGCGCTGGAACGCGGCGGCATGCAGGACACCCCCAAGGACGCCGAATACCCCAAGGTGATCGACGAGCTGGCCTATTCGGTGCGTGGCAAGCTGTTCCAGGACCTGTCGAAAGAAACCGTGACCATCCGCCACGGCGTGGATGACGTAGCCGTGCCGTATCGGCAAAATGGTTCGTTCCTGCTGGGCACTGGCGTGGGCGGCGCGGGCTTCCACTGGAACGGCATGCACTACCGCGTGCTGCCCGAAGAACTGGAACTGCGCACGCGCTACGAAACGCGCTACGGCAAGAACTTCATCCCGGAAGGCATGACCATCCAGGACTTCGGCGTGACCTACGACGAACTGGAACCATACTTCTCCAAGTTCGAATACGTGTGCGGCACGTCGGGCAAGGCCGGCAACCTGAACGGCAAGATCGTGGAAGGCGGCAATCCGCTGGAAGGCAAGCGCAGCAAGGAATTTCCGCTGCCCCCGCTGACCACCACCTACGGCGCGCAGTTGTTTGAAAAGGCCGCGCGCGAAGTGGGCTTCAACCCGTATCCCGCGCCTGCCGCGAACGCGTCCGGCCCGTACACCAACCCGTACGGCGTGCGCCTGGGCCCCTGTAATTTTTGCGGCTTCTGCGAAAACTACGGCTGCTACATGTATTCCAAGGCATCGCCGCAGACGACGATTCTGCCGGTGCTGCTGAAGAAGACCAACTTCGAACTGCGCACGCATTCGCAGGTCATCAAGGTCAATCTGGATTCGACCGGCAAGAAGGCCATCGGCGTGACGTATATCGACGCCCAGGGCCAAGAGATCGACCAGCCGGCCGACCTGGTGATCCTGTCGGCGTATCAAATGCACAACGTGCGTTTGCTGCTGCTGTCGGGTATCGGCAAGCCGTATGACCCCAAGACCAACGAAGGCGTGGTCGGCAAGAACTACGCCTACCAGATGAACGGCGCGGTCAACGTGCTGCTGCCCAAGGGCACGCAACTGAACCCCTTCGTGGGCACGGGCGCGGGCGGCGTCGGCATGGACGACCTGAACGGCGACCAATTCGATCACGGCCCGCTGGGTTTCGTGGGCGGCGCCAGCATCCGCCACGTGCGTTACGGCGGTCGTCCGATCAAGCAGACGCCCACCACGCCGGGCACGCCGTCGTGGGGCACGGCCTGGAAGGCCGGGGTGCAAGACGCGTACCAGCGCTTCATGACGATCGGCATCTCGGGCTCGGTGATGTCGTACCGCGACGCCTATCTGTCGCTGGACCCGACGTACAAGGATGCCTTCGGCCAACCGCTGCTGCGCATGACGTTCGACTGGCACGACAACGAATTCGACATGCTGGGCTACATGGGCAAGCGCATGGAAACCGTGGCCAAGGCCATGAATCCGGAAAAGCATTTCGTGGCGGTACGCAAGAAGGGCGCGCGCTATGACACGCGTGTCTACCAAAGCACGCACAACACGGGCGGCGCGATCATGGGCTCGAACCCCAAGGAAAGCGTGGTCAACAAGTACCTGCAAAGCTGGGATGTGCCGAACGTGTTCGTGATGGGGGCCTGCGTGTTCCCGCAGAACATGGGCTACAACCCGACCGGGCTGGTGGGCGCCTTGGCCTATTGGGCCGCGCAGGCGATCCGCGATCAGTACTTGAAGAACCCCGGCCCGCTGGTCCAGGCATAAGGAGACGGAACAATGTTCAAGCAAACCATTGTTGCGGCCTTCTCGGCCCTGGTCGCCAGCGCCGCTTTCGCGGCGGACGGCACGCCGGCCTCGAACGACGCGCAGATGATCAAGCAGGGCGAATACCTGTCGCGCGCCGGCGATTGCATTGCCTGCCACACGGCTGGGGGCGGCAAGCCCTTTGCCGGCGGCCTGGGCATTGAATCGCCGCTTGGCACGATCTATTCGACCAACATCACGCCCGACAAAGAAACTGGCATCGGCAACTACACGTACGAGGACTTCGACCAGGCCGTGCGCCACGGCAAGGCCAAGGACGGCCATTCGCTGTATCCGGCCATGCCTTACACCGCGTACGCCAAGGTCACGCCCGAGGACGTGAAGGCGCTGTACGCGTACTTCATGCACGGGGTCGAGCCGGTCAAGCAGGAAAACAAGGACACGGATATTTCGTGGCCCATGTCGATGCGTTGGCCGCTGACGGTGTGGCGCTGGATGTTTGCGCCGGATGTCGTGAACGGCCCGGCCGCCAGCGACCTGAAGGGCGCGGACCGCGCGGCACTGCTGCGCGGCCAGTACCTGGTTGAAGGCCTGGGCCATTGCAGCACCTGCCACACCCCGCGCGGTTTTGCCTTGCAGGAAAAGGCGCTGAGCGACGCGGACGGCTCGGCCTTCCTGTCGGGCGGCGTGGTCGAAGGCTGGCTGGCCAAGAACCTGCGTGGCGACATGGTCGACGGCCTGGGCAGCTGGACCAAGGAAGACATCGCCGTCTTCCTGAAGTCCGGGCGCAACGGCCATTCGGCCGCGTTCGGCGGCATGGCACAGGTGGTGCAGGACAGCACGCAGCACCTGACCGATGACGACCTGAACGCCATCGCCGTGTATCTGAAGAGCTTGCCGCCGGTGAACAAGGACGCCGCCACCAAGCCCCTGGCCTATGACGAGACCGTGGCGCAAGCGCTGCGTACCGGCAAGGACAAGGGCGACGGCGCCATGGCCTTCCTGAACAACTGCGCGGCCTGCCATCGCAGCACCGGCAAGGGCTACACGGAAACGTTCCCGCAGTTGGCGCTGAGCTCGACGGTGAATTCGGCGGACCCCACGTCGCTGATCCACATCGTGCTCAAGGGCGCGCAGATGCCGGGCACGACGGCGGCCCCGACCGCCTACGCCATGCCGGGCTTTGACTGGCGCATGACCGACAAGGAAGTAGCCGACGTGGTGACCTTTGTGCGCTCCAGCTGGGGCAACAAGGGCGCGGCGGTCAGCGCGGCCGACGTAGCCAAGGTCCGCAAGGACGTCGGCGCGGCAGCGCAACCGGCGCGCTAAGGCAGTGTGGGAAGTGGCCGCTTTTCGGAGCGGCCATTGACAACAAAGCGCGCCAGGCGCACTGTTGTGCCCATGCGCCAAACCCTGAACGCGTTCGCCGTGATTATTAGCCGCCTTGTCACCAAGGTGGGTTAGCGCGCATCGGTACATCGCCACATAAACCCGCCAACCGGCGGGTTTTTCGTTGGCTCGCCAGGCATGGATTTCCCAGGAGAGCCCTGCATGACGCCGCCGTCCCCGACCCCGACCCCCGCCCAACCCCAGGCCGAAGCCGCAGCTCAAACCGAAGCTCAGGCCCGAAGCCCGTCCTTCACGCCTGCCACCCTGCATTTTCTGTGTGGCAAGATTGCCGCCGGAAAGTCCACCCTGGCCGCGCAGCTTGCCGCGCAACCCCATACGGTGCTGATCAGCGAAGATGCGTGGCTGGCGGCTTTGTATCCCGGCGAGATCCTGGGCATCGCGGATTACGCCCGCTGCGCGGATAGGCTGCGCAACGCCATGGGTAGCCATGTGGCGGCATTGGTAGGGGCAGGGGTATCCGTGGTGCTGGACTTTCCGGCCAATACGCTGGCGGGCAGGCAATGGCTGCTGGACGTGGCGCGGCAAGCGGGCTGCCCGCATCAGTTGCACTACTTGCGCGCGTCGGATGCGCTGTGCAAAGCGCGGTTGCGCGCGCGCAACGCGTCCGGTACGCATGCATTTTCCACATCGGATGCGCAGTACGACGCCATCACCGCCTATTTTGTCGAGCCCGGTCCGCAGGAAGGGCTGACCATCGTGACGCACGCGCAAGGCTGAGAACCGACGCAAGAATGTCCCGGTGCAACGCCGGGCCGCCTGCTATGATTACTGGATAAAACCCCAGCTATCCGGCCCGGCCGATGTTTCCCCCGCACCGCTACTACTATCTGCACAATTTCCTCTGCGCCCTGGCGTGGGTCGGCGAGCGCTACGCCGACCTGCTGGACGCCGACGAACGCCGTTTCCTGGCAGACTTCCACGCCTTGCCGCAAGCCTCGCAGGCGTTGATGGCGCGCATGCTGATGCGCCGTGGGCCTTGGTTTCGGGCCAGCCGGCTGGTATACGAGGAAATCGGCAACGCCGTCGATGCCGCCGGGCCGCTTGCCGCGCTGGGCTGGCTGGATGCCGCAGCGCCGATGACGCTGGATGAATTGTTCGATCTGCATACCAAGCCCGAGCTTTGCCGGCTGTTTTTCGGCGCAAGTTCGGGCTCAAAGTCGGGCTCAAATCCGGGATCAAATCCGGAATCGAATCCGGAATCGAATCCGGGCTCAAATTCGGGCTCAAATTCGGGATCGAATCCGGGCTCAAATTCGGAATCAAATTGCGGCCCAAGCACAGGCCCGCATCACTTCGCCAGCCTCAGACCCAGCGCGCGCAAAGCCGATCTGCTGATCGCGCTGCGTGCCGTGCACGCCGCGCCCCGGCCTTATGCCGAATGGAACCCCGCTGCGCAAGAACCCGTCTGGCGCGTCATGGTCGGCGACTTTTGCGAACGCTTGCGCCTGATGTTCTTCGGCAATCTGCACCAGGACTGGTCGGAATTCGTGTTGGCTGACCTGGGCGTCTTCCAGTATGAAGCCGTACCGTTTGATGCGTCGTCCCGCGCGTTCCAGACGCGGGCGGACGTAGACGCTTATCTGGCGTTGCACGCCTGCCGGACGGCATTGGAAGAAGGCGCGAACATGCCCGACCTGCTGGCCCGAGTACACGGCTGTGTCAGCCAGAACCCCTGGCTGGAAAAGCGCCGCGCCAAGGTGCTGCTGCGCATCGGGCAGGCATGTGAACGCGCCCGCGACTGGCCCACGGCGCAAGCCGCCTATGAGCAATGCGCGTACCCCGGCGCGCGCCATCGCCGCATCCGCGTGCACGAGCGCATGGCGCGGTATGACCAGGCGCTGACCCTGGCGCTGCAAGCGCGCGACGCACCGGAAAGCGAAGAAGAAAGCCAGCGCGTGGCGCGCATGTTGCCGCGCCTGTATCGGGCGGTGGGGCAGGGCCGGCCGGCCCGCCCACCCGTCCATGCCGTGCCGCGCACCGATCTGACGCTGCAACGGCCGCCGACGCCGGCTTCGGTTGAATTCATCACGCGCGACCACCTGCATCAAGACGACGCGCCCGTGCACTACGTGGAAAACGCGCTGCTTAATTCCCTGTTCGGCCTGCTGTGCTGGCCAGCCGTGTTCGCGCCATTGCCGGGCGCGTTCTTTCATCCGTTCCAACGCGGCCCGGCCGACCTGGACGCGCCTGATTTTTACCTGCGCCGCCAAGACCTGTTCGCCGACTGCCTGGCGCAACTGGACACGCCCGAATATCGCGACGTGATCTTGCAGCGCTACGCCGATAAAGCCGGCGTGCAATCGCCGTTTGTGTTCTGGGGCGCCTTGTCAGAAACCTTGCTGACGCTGGCGCTGGATTGCCTGCCCCCCGCGCACCTGAAACTGGTTTTCACGCGCCTGCTGCGCGACGTCAAGACCAACCGATCCGGCTTGCCGGACCTGATCCGCTTTTGGCCCGCCCAGCGCCGTTATGAACTCATCGAAGTAAAAGGCCCGGGCGACAAGCTGCAAGACAACCAGATTCGGTGGTTGCAATACTGCGTGTCGCACGGCATGCCGGTGCGCGTATGCCACGTCAGTTGGCAGGAGGGCGCGGCATGAGCTATGCCGTGGCGGTGCGCGCGCTGTGCGAATTCACGGCGCGGGCCGGCGACCTGGACTTGCGCTTTACCCCCGCGCCGACCGGCCTGGAGGGTATGGCCGGGCACGCGGTGGTGACGGGGCGGCGGGGCCCACAGTACGAGACCGAGGTGTCTTTGTCCGGCCAGCACGAGGGCCTGCTGGTGCGCGGGCGCGCCGATGGTTTTGACCCGGTCTTGAACCAGCTTGAAGAGGTCAAGACGTATCGCGGCCAGTTGGACAGCGTGCGCGACAACCACCGCGCGGTGCACTGGGCGCAGGCGCGGGTCTATGGGCATCTGCTGTGTGAATCGCGCGGGCTGGAGCAGGTGCGCGTGGCGCTGGTGTACTTCAACGTGGTTACCGAAGAAGAAACGGTGCTGACCGAAACGCATGACGCCGCCGCGTTGCGCGCGTTCTTCCAGGAACAGTGCAACCGTTTCCTGGCGTGGGCCAAGACCGAACTGGCGCATCGGCAGGCCCGCGACGCGGCGCTGGAAAAACTGGCGTTTCCCCATGGCGAATTCCGTGCCGGGCAGCGCGACCTGGCCGTGGCCGTGTACCGCACCGCGCGCGACGGCCGTTGCCTGATGGCGCAGGCGCCCACCGGTATCGGCAAGACGCTTGGCACGATTTTCCCGTTGCTCAAAGCCAGCCCCGGCACCGGTCTGGACAAGATTTTCTTCCTGGCGGCCAAGGGCTCGGGCAGGGCGCTGGCCGTTCAAGCGCTGGACACCGTCAACGCGCAACCCGCCGCGCCCGGCCTGCGCGTGCTGGATCTGCAAGCGCGCGACAAGACCTGCGAGCATCCGGATTTGGCGTGCCACGGGGATTCCTGCCCCTTGGCGCAAGGCTTCTATGACCGCCTGCCCCAAGCGCGCGAGGCGGCGGTGCAGCACGCACGGCTGGATGCGCCCACGGTGCGAGCCGTTGCCCGGGATCACCACGTTTGTCCGTATTACCTGTCGCAAGAGTTGATCCGCTGGAGCGATGTGGTGGTGGGCGACTACAACTATTGCTACGACGCGTCGGCCATGTTGTACGCCATGACGCAGGCCTATCAATGGAAAGTGGCGGTGCTGGTGGACGAGGCGCACAACCTGGTCGACCGGGCGCGTCGCATGTACACGGGCGAGCTGGATCAGGCGTCGCTGTCGGCGGCGCGTTATGCCGCGCCCAAGGAATTGAAAAAGCCGCTGGATGGCTTGCAGCGGTCCTGGAATGCGCTGAACAAGAAGCAGGCGGAACGCTATCAGGCGTACGACGCGGTGGCGGCCGGTGTGCTGTCGGCGGTGCAGAAAGCGGTGGGCGCCATCATGGAATACATGGGCCAAACCCCCTTGCCGCAAGACGACCCGGTGTTGACCTTTTACTTCCAGGCGCTGCAATTCATGCGACTGGCGGAACAGTTCGGTTCGCACGCCTTGTTCGACGTGACGCTGTCTGACGTGGGCGTGGCCAGCGCCAAGACCCGGCCGTCGACCCTGTGCGTGCGCAACGTGATACCCGCCCCGTATCTGGCGGCGCGCTACGCCGCGGCGCATGCCACGGTGCTGTTTTCCGGCACGTTAAGCCCGCAGCAGTTCTATCGCGACACGCTGGGCTTGCCGCGCGACACGCCCTGGATCGACGTGGCCGCGCCGTTCCAGGCCGAACAGTTGGCGGTGCGGGTGGTGGGCAACGTGTCCACCCGCTATCGCGACCGCGAGCGCTCGCTGGCGCCCATCGTCGACCTGATCGCCACGCAGTACGCCGAACGACCGGGCAATTACCTGGGCTTTCTCAGCAGTTTTGACTATTTGCGGCAGGTGTCCGACCTGATGCGCGAGCGCCATCCTGCGGTGCCGATCTGGTTGCAGACGCCCGGCATGGACGAAGCGGGCCGGGCGGCCTTCCTGGCGCGCTTCACCGAAACGGGGCAGGGCGTGGGTTTTGCGGTGCTGGGCGGCGCGTTCTCGGAAGGGGTGGACCTGCCGGGCAAGCGGCTGATCGGCGCGTTCATCGCCACGCTGGGCTTGCCGCAGGTCAACCCCGTGAACGAAAACATGAAGCGGGCAATGGACCAGCGCTACGGCGAGGAAAACGGCTACGACTACACCTACCTGTATCCCGGGATGCAAAAGGTGGTGCAGGCGGCCGGCCGCGTTATCCGCACCGAAAACGATGTGGGCACGGTCCACCTGATCGACGACCGCTACCGCCGCGCGAAGGTGCGCGGCCTGCTGCCTAGCTGGTGGCGGGTGGACTGAGCGGCGCGGCAACCGGATCACGACGGCCCAGCAGCAGCGTTATCGCCAGCGCGGTCAGCACCGCGATGACGGCCAGGGCATGCAAAACGTGGCGAAACGCGTTGTCATAGGCGTGATGCAGCAGCGGCAGGGCATCGGTCAGGGATGCCGGCAGCCGCGCCGCCGCGTCGTCCAACTGCCCCAGCGCCGCGCGGTTGGCGGCTGCGGCCAAGGCCTGCGCCTCGGGCATCGCCGCCGTCAACTGCGTCTGGATCAGCAACGCCAGCAGCGCGCCGACCACGGCGATGGCCACGCCGTCCGCCGACACGCGCACCGTATTGAAAATGCCGGTCGCCATGCCGACGTTGCGGGCGTCGACCACGCTGACCGCCATTGCGTCCATCAACCCCCACGGCAAACCGATGCCACATCCGATCAACAGCATCGGCATCCAGAGCGCCGCCGTGCCGGTGTCCAGGATGCCGGCCAGCCACACCAAACCCGCCGCCACCGCCAACAAACCCAGCGCCGACAGCACGCCCGGCCGGAACCAGCGTGTCAGCAACGCGGCCACGAAAGGCACGACCAGCAAAGGCGCTGCCAGGCCGATCATCAGTTGCCCTGCTTGCAGCGCGCTATGGCCGTCGATGCCGATAAAGCGGCCGGGCAGCAGCGCGACCAGCACAATGAACAGGAACGCGGGGGATGCCGCCAGCACCTGCACGCCGACAAAGCGCGGGCTGCGGAACAGGCGCAAGTCCAGCATGGGCCGAGCTACCCGCCGTTCAATCCGCACGAAGGCCACGGCCAGCAGCACGGACGCCAGCAGCGCGGCCAGGACGTGCGTGTCCGTCCAGCCCGCTTCGGGCGCCAGCAGGATGCCGTAGGTGAACAGCCCCAGCGCGCCGGTAAAACTGATGGCGCCCGGCCAGTCGAGCCGGCCTTGCACGGCGCGCGCCGTGGGGCGCACGCTGACGGCGACCATGGCGGCGCCCAACACGCCCACTGCACCGGTAGCCAGGAACACCCACTGCCAACCGGCCGCGTCCACCATCCAGCCGGCGGCCAGTGGCCCGAACGACAGGCCCACGCCAAACGTGGTGCCCAGCAGGCTGAACGCGCGGGTGCGCGCCACGCCGTGGAAAAGCGGCGCCAGCGACGACATGGCGGCGGCGAAAGCGGCCGCGCCACCCACGCCCTGCATCAGGCGCAGCAAGTTGATCCAGCCCGTTGTCGGCACGAAGGCAATGGCGAAGGTCGTGACGCAAAAGCCCACCAGGCCCAGCAGCCATACGCGTCGCGGCCCGTACAGGTCGGTCAGGCTGCCCGACACCATGATGACGCTGCCGTACGCCAGGATGTAGCCGTTCAAGATCCAATTCAGTTGTACGGGCGTGCCGCCCAGGTCGTGACTGATGGACGGCAGCACCACGGCGGGGCCAGTAAAGCACAGCGGAATCAACAATGCGGTCAGGCAGGCCGACAGCAATTGCAGCCAGCGGCGGTAAGGGGGTAAATGGTCGTGGGTAGGCATGGAACGCGCCAGGGAAAACGAAAGGACGGTCAGCTTAGGGCGCGATGCATAAAAGAAAAATAGGCTAGGATTCCCGACATTCCGGACATTGATGTCCGTATTGGAGTGCGTGAAATGGATAGCCTTAGCGGCATAGGGGTGTTTGTGCTGGTAGCGCAAGCGGGCAGCTTTGCCGAGGCAGGGCGCGCGCTGGGGGTGTCGCCGTCGGCGGTGGGCAAGAGCATCGCGCGAATGGAAGCGCGCCTGAAGGTGCGACTGTTTCATCGCAGCACACGTCAACTGGCGCTGACGCCGGAAGGCGAGAAATTTCTGGATCGCTGCCGCCGCATCCTGGCCGAGGTCGAAGCGGCAGAGCTGGAACTTTCCGCCGCCTCGGACGCGCCGCAGGGCAAGCTGCGCGTGAGCCTGCCCCGCTACAGCGGCCTGTTTGACGCCGCCGTGGCCAGCTTCATGCGGCAATACCCGCTTGTGGAGCTGGACCTGGACTTCACCGACCGCATGGTCGATGTCATAGGCGAGGGCTACGACGCCGTGGTCCGCACCGGCGACATGGAAGACTCCGGCCTGAAGCGCCGCCGCCTGGGCCCGTTCCGCCGGGTGTTGGCGGCTTCGCCCGACTATCTGCGTCAGCACGGCACGCCCAAGCGCGCCGCCGATCTGCTGGGCCACGCCTGCCTGCATTACCGCTATCCCGCCACGGGCCGCCTGGAAAAGTGGCCGTTCAAGCTGGGGCCGGACGCGCAGGCACCCGAGCTGCCGCTGACGCTGGTGTGCAACAGCGTGGAAATGCGGATTGCGCTTGCCGTGGGCGGGCAGGGCATTGCCTGCTTGCCGGACTTTACGATCCGCCGCGAGCTGGCGGCGGGGCAGTTGCACGTGGTGATGGAAGACCGCACGCGCGGCGGCGGCACGATGTGGGCGTTGTGGCCCGCCAGCCGTCAGGCGTCGCCCAAGCTGCGCGTGTTCATCGACCACCTGGCGCAGCATTTGTTTCCGTAGCGGCGCTGGCCTGCGCCCGCCCAGGTTGCGTAGTATGTGGCCTGGGCGCACTGGCACTGCCTGCCAGTGTGACAACCATCACGATCCTCCGGAGCCTCTCGCATGCCACTCGCCACGCCGGCCGACGCCGCCAGCCTGAACCCCATCGTCGCCATGTCGGCGCATGCCTTGTCGGACGCGATCCGGCGCCGCGAGCTCTCCTGTGTCGAGGTCATGCGCGCCTATCTGGCGCATATCGACAAGGTCAATCCCAAGGTCAATGCCATCGTCGCGCGCCGCGATGCCGATGAACTGCTGCGCGAGGCCGCTGAACGCGATGCGCAGCTGGATGCCGGCCAGTGGCTGGGTTGGATGCACGGCATGCCCCAGGCGCCCAAGGACCTGACCGCCGTGCGCGGCATGGTCACGTCGATGGGCTCGCTGGTCTACAAAGACCAGGTTACGCAGCACGATTCGATCATCGTCGAACGCATGCGGGCGGCGGGCGCCATCTTCATCGGCCGCACCAACGTGCCGGAATTCGGGCTGGGCTCGCATACGTACAACCCGGTCTATGGCACCACGGGCAACCCCTACAACCCCATCAAGACGGCCGGCGGCAGCAGCGGCGGCGCGGCGGCAGCGCTGGCCGCGCGCATGCTGCCGGTGGCCGACGGCAGCGACTTTGGCGGCTCGCTGCGCAATCCCGCCGCGTTCTGCAACGTGTACGGCATGCGGCCGTCGGCGGGGCGCGTGCCGTTTGGGCCGTCGCCCGAAGTGTTCTTGAAACAGCTGTCCTACGAAGGCCCCATGGGTCGCACCCCGCGCGACGTTGCAATGCTGCTGTCCGTTCTGGCTGGCTATGACAAGCGTTCGCCCTTGTCCTTGCGTGACGACCCGGCGCAGTTCACTGCCGCGCTGGATGCGGATATGCGAGGCAAGCGCGTGGGGTGGTTGAGTGACTGGAAGGGCTATCTGCCAATGGAGCCGGGCATTCTTGACGTGTGCGCGCAGGGCCTGGCCACGCTGGACACCGTGGGCTGCGACGTGGTCGATTACGACGTGCCGTTCGCCGGCGACCGGCTGTGGCGCATGTGGTTGACGCATCGCCACCTGATGGTGGGCGGGCAGTTCCAGGCGTTGGTGCAGGACCCAGCCACGCGCAAGCTGGTCAAGCCGGCGCTGATCTGGGAAGTGGAAGGCCTGGACGGCATGACGGCGCTGGATGTCTATCAGGCCACGCAGGAACGCAGCGCGTGGTACCAGACGGTGCTACGCATGTTCGAAGACGTGGACTTTCTGGCGGTGCCGTCCGCGCAGGTGTTTCCCTTTGACGCCACGCTGGATTGGCCCAAGCACATCGACGGGCGCCCCATGGACACCTATCACCGCTGGATGGAAACCGTCACGCCGTGGACGCTGGCCGGCTGCCCGGTCATCAGCGTGCCGGTGGGCTTCAGCCCTGACGGCCTGCCGATGGGCATGCAGCTGATCGGGCCGCCGCAAGCGGACCTGGACGTGTTGCGCCTGGCCCAGGCGTACGACCAGGCCTGCGATTGGGTTGCCGCGTATCCGCCTGCTGCGCTGTGGTCCGCGGCGACGTAGGCGCGGGAACTGCCGGTCGGCCCCGGCGCCGGCCCCCGTGCCCCCGTGCCGCCATAGGGGCCTGACCGGCCCCACGCCGCGCCCCAACCGCGCTACGCACCGTCATCCAGAAAAGACAAGCTTTGTAAGCGATCTTTGCTTTTTTCTGACGAATGCCCCATTTTGGCGGGGATTTCCCTAGTTTTTCATGGCTGGGTGGACCGGGCTTTGCAATAATCAGCCAAATTCCCCACATCCTGTCATGGGTGCAGGGCGGGCGTTGTCGTGTGGCACCACCACAAAGGTCTTCCAGTATGAATAATCTGACTCTTCGCCAGCGCATCTTGGCCAGCTTCATGGTGATCCTGGCCATCATGGCCTTGATGGTGGTGGTGGATTACCGGCGCCTGCTGCACATCGAAGACGAAGTGGTGATGATCAACACCGATGCCGTGCCGGGCATTTACTACAGCACGTCGATCCGGGCGTCGTGGTTCGCGGGCTTTGTCGTGGTGCAGGACGCCTTTAACAGCGACACCGAGCAAGAGCGCCGCGACACGCTGGAAACGCTGCCCAAGAACGATCAGCAGTTGCAAGAAAACGTCGATTTCTACCGCCGCACAATTGCGCGTGATGACGACCGCGCGATGTTCGCGGATTTTGAAAAAGACTTGCAGGAATACAAACGCATTCGCGCCGACATCCTGGCGGCGACGGCCGATCCGCTTGTATCGCGCATGCGGGTCAAGAACGAACTGCGGCCCGCCTTCTACAAAGGGCGCGACATCCTGGCCAAGATGGTGGCCGAAAACAAGAAGCAGGCCGATGATGCCGCCGTCAGCATCAAGTCCGCCGTGGATTCGGCCGAGGTCGGCATGCTGGTGTCGCTGGCGTTCGCCATCGCGGCGGCGCTGGTGTGCGGCTTCTTGCTGATGCGCGCCATCGCCAACCCCATGCGCGACATCGTCAAGACGCTGGAAGCGACCGGCGGGGGTGACCTGACCCGCCGCCTGTCGCTGGCCCGCAAAGACGAATTCAACGCCATCGAAACCGGCTTCAACGGCATGGTTGATGAGCTGACCGGCCTGGTGGGCAAGACGCAGCGCTCGGCCGTGCAAGTCGCGACCTCGGTCACGGAAATCGCCGCCACCTCCAAGCAGCAGCAAGCCACGGCTTCCGAAGTGGCGGCCACCACGACCGAGATCGGCGCAACCTCGCGCGAAATCTCGGCGACCTCGCGCGAATTGGTGCGCACCATGACGGAAGTATCCAGCGCGGCCGAGCAGACGGCGTCGCTGGCGGGCAGCGGGCAGGTGGGCCTGGCGCGCATGGAAGACACGATGCGCAACGTGGTGGGCGCAGCGGGTTCGGTCAACGCCAAGCTGGCCATCCTGAACGAGAAGGCCGGCAATATCACGCAGGTGGTCACGACGATCACGAAAGTGGCGGACCAGACGAATCTGCTTTCCCTGAACGCGGCGATTGAAGCCGAGAAGGCCGGCGAATACGGCCGTGGCTTTGTGGTGGTGGCCACCGAGATCCGCCGTCTGGCCGACCAGACCGCCGTCGCCACCTACGATATCGAACAGATGGTGCGCGAGATCCAGTCGTCCGTGTCGGCCGGTGTGATGGGCATGGACAAGTTCTCGGAAGAAGTGCGCCGGGGCATGGCCGACATGCAACAGGTGGGCGATCAGCTGTCGCAGATCATCCAGCAGGTGCAGACGCTGGCGCCGCGCGTGCAGATGGTCAACGAAGGCATGCAGGCGCAGGCCACGGGCGCCGAGCAGATCAACCAGGCCTTGCAGCAATTGAGCGATGCGGCCCAGCAAACGGTGGAATCGCTGCGACAGTCCAGCCTGGCCATCGAAGAACTGACGCTGGTGGCCAACGACCTGCGCAGCGGCGTGTCGCGCTTCAAGATCTGATTCTTCCATGGTGGAAACTGCGTCCTTGCCCAAGCCCAGCGTCGCCGCCAACGCGGCGGCCAGGCGGCTGTATCTGCTGTTTCGCATCGGCGGCGACCGCTATGCGCTGGACGCGGGGGATGTGATCGAGGTGCTGGGCCTGCGCGTCTTCAAGCAAGTGCCGGGCGCCCCGTCGTGGGTGGCGGGCATGTTGCAATGGCGCGGCGCGGCGGTGCCCGCCATCGACATGAGCGCGCTGGCCGGCCACGCCGACGCGGCGCGCGTGACCAGCACCCGCCTGGCGCTGGTGCGCTATCGGGCAGCCGGGGCGGCGGCCGAGCATGTGCTGGGCCTGATCCTGGAACAGGCCACCGAAACCGTGCATTACGACCCCGCCGCGTTCCAGCCGTTTGCGCTGGATAACGCCAATGCGCGCTACCTGGGACCCGTGCTGAACAACGGGCAGGGCATGGTGCAGGCGGTGGGCGTGAACGAACTGCTGCCGCCGTCCGTGCGCGCGATGCTGTACCCGGCGGACCGGGAGATCACGCCATGATGCTGGTCGACGAATTCAGCGCCTTGCTCAAACGCAAGATGGGGCTGGATAGCGGCTCCATCGGCAAGGCCGCCGTTGAACGCGCCGTGCGCCATCGGATGGGCGCGGCGGGCGTGGCCGACGAACACGATTACCTGACGCGCCTGCACACCACGCCGGCCGAGATGCAGCAGCTGATCGAAGCCGTGATCGTGCCCGAGACCTGGTTCTTTCGGTATCCGGAATCGCAGACGGCGATGGCCGCGCTGGCGCGTGAACGCCTGTTCGCGGCGGGCGCGCCCGATGACCGCGTGCTGCGCGTGTTGAGCATGCCGTGTTCCAGCGGCGAAGAACCGTATTCCATTGCCATGGCCTTGCTGGACGCCGGGGTGCCCGCTGCGCGTTTCCAGATCGATGCCGTGGACATCAGCGAACGCATGGTCCAGTTTGCGCAACGCGCCGTGTATGGGCGCAACTCGTTTCGCGGCGACGACCTGGCGTACCGCGACCGCCACTTTGCCGAGACGGCCGACGGCCATCAACTATCCGCGCAGGTGCGGGAACGCGTGTGCTTTCGGCAGGGCAACGTGTTCGACAGCCAGTTGCTGCTGGGCACGTCGCCGTATGACTTCGTGTTCTGCCGCAACCTGCTGATCTATTTCGACGGGCCGACTCAGGAGCGCGCGGTGCAGGTGCTGCGGCGCTTCACGCGCGCCGACGGCGTCATCTTCGTGGGTCCGGCTGAAACCAGCTTGCTGACCGCGCGCCGCCTGCCGTCGGTGGCAATGGCGCGCTCGTTCGCCTTCCGTAATCAAGCCATGCCGCCCCAAGCCGATATGCCCGCGGCATCCCGGCCGATCGTGCACGCGTGGACGCCGCCCCGACGGCCGGTGGCGCAGGTCCCAACCGGACACCTGCCGGTGCCGCATGCGGCGATTCCGCCCGCTTCGGGGGCCTCGCCGATGCGCTCATCCGTGGCCGGCCCGACCGGGACGTCCGGGTCGACGTCGGGGGCGACAAACGCCGCTAGCTGGCAGGCATCGCCCAGCGCGGCGACCGGCGCATCGACCAGTACATCCAGCACATCCACCAGCCCATCCCCCAGCCCATCCCCCAGCGCCGACGCTTCCCTGCGCCAGATCGCCGCGCTGGCCGACCGGGGCCGCGTGCAAGACGCGCTGGCGCAGTGCCGCGCGCATATCGACATCCACGGCGTCAGCGCCGATGCGCTACATCTGCTGGGCCTCTTGCAGGATGCGGCGGGCGACTCGCGCGAGGCGCAGGCGTCCTACCGCAAGGCGCTGTACCTGGACCCCACCCACCGCGAGGCGCTGCTGCACCTGGCCGCGCTAATCGCGTCGGCGGGCGATATCGAAGGCGCGCGCCGCCTGCAAGCGCGCGCGGCGCGACAGGAGGCCAGACGTGGTTGAACCCATCGCGCTGCTGTCCGACGTGGACGACTGCTGGAACCGCATCGGCATCCGGGGCGACAAAACCTGCCCGCAATTGCCCGAGCACGTGCATTGCCGCAATTGCCCCGTCTACGCCGCCGCCGCCAAACGCATCCTGGACCGCCTGCCGCCGCAGATGGACGCGTTGGATGGTGATTCGCCAGACGCCGACCACGACAAACCCCATGAAGACGTTCAGATGTCTTCGCTGCTGGTCTTCCGGCTGGGCCGCGAATGGCTGGGCCTGCCGACGCGCGCGCTGGACGAAGTGGCCGGCACGCGCGGCATTCTGGCGCTGCCCCATCGCCGCGACCCGGCGGTGTTGGGCGTGACCAACGTGCGCGGCACCTTGACCGTCTGCGTGTCGCTGGCGCGTTTGTTGGGGCTGGACATGACGCCGGCCCCGCTGGATGTGCGCGAACGCTCGGGCGCCGCGCGCATGTTGATCTTCGGCGGCGCGGGCCGGGCCGTGGTGTTGCCGGTGGACGAGGTGGAAGGGATACACGCCGTCGACCTGGACCGGCTGGAACCGCTGCCGTCGACGGTGCAGGGCGCGGGCCTGAAATATTCGCGCGGGGTGCAGCGCTGCGGCAGCCGCAGCGTGGGCGTGCTGGACGAAACCCAGTTGATGCAAGCTTTGGAACGGAGTCTGGCGTGAACCCGGACGAAATGCGCGACGCCTCGCTGCTTGAGCTGTTTCAGCTTGAGACCCGCACCCAGGTGCAGGTGTTGAACAACGGCTTGTTGGCGCTGGAACACGACCCCACCTCGGCGGCGCA
The DNA here is from genome assembly GCF_001005835.2 of Achromobacter sp. LC458. NCBI lineage: Bacteria > Pseudomonadati > Pseudomonadota > Betaproteobacteria > Burkholderiales > Alcaligenaceae > Achromobacter > Achromobacter sp. LC458. Next base: position 34,817 of record NZ_LBHW02000021.1, on the reverse strand, counting down.
GCTGGAAGCCTGCATGCGGGCGGCGCATTCGCTGAAAGGGGCCGCGCGCATCGTGGACCTGCACCCGGCTGTCCGCATCGCGCACGCCATGGAAGATTGCCTGGTGGCCGCGCAGGAAGGGCGGCTGCGCTTGCAGGCAGACGATATCGACGCCTTGCTGCTGGGCACCGATTTGTTGCAGCGGGTCGCCACGCCGGGCGCGGAGCTGGGCGGTGAAATCGACGAGGTGGTGGTGCGCTTGAGCAGCGCGCCCAACGCTCCGCCGGCCGTGCCGCCGCGCGCGCCCCGGCCGTCGGATTTCCTGCCGCCCATCAAGCGCGTCGAGGACGAGCCGCTGACGGCAACGCCGCCGAGGTCGCCGGATCCGATGCCGTTGGGCGTGCCGGGTTCGCCCGCATCGCCCACCCCGGCGCCGGTGCGCCGCAGCTCCGACCAGGGGCTCTCCGAAGGCGAACGCGTGCTGCGCGTCACGGCCGACACGCTGAACAAATTGCTGGGCCTGTCCAGCGAAACGCTGGTGGAATCGCATTGGGTCGGGCCGTTTGGCGCGTCCATGTTGCGGCTGCGGCGCATGCAGGCGGGCGCCGCGCAAGCGCTGGACGGCGTGCGCGGCGCCCTGGCCGGACAGCAGCTGGACGCGCGCGCCCAGGCGGCGCTGGACGACGCGCAGCGCATCGTGGACCAATGCCAGCAGGAACTGATTGAACGCACCAATGAAGTGGATGAATTCGGCTGGCGCATGAGCCATCTGGCGCAGCGCTTGTACGACACCGCGCTGACGTGCCGCATGCGCCCGTTTGCCGACGGCGTGGGCGGCATGGCGCGCATGGTGCGCGACCTGGGCCGTTCGCTGGGCAAGCAGGTGCGGCTGGAAATAGACGGCGACGCCACGCAGGTGGACCGCGACATCCTGGAAAAACTGGACGCGCCGCTGATGCACCTGCTGCGCAACGCCGTGGATCATGGCATTGAAATGCCGATGGACCGCATGGACCTCGGCAAGCCGCCCGAAGGCTTGATCCGGCTGTCGGCGCGCCATTCGGCCGGCATGCTGGTGATTGAACTGAGCGATGACGGCTCGGGCATTTCGCTGGACCGGCTACGCGTTGAAGTCGTGCAGCGCAAGCTGACCACGGCGGAAACGGCCGCCCGTCTAAGCGAAGCCGAGCTGCTGGAATTTCTGTTTCTGTCCGGCTTCAGCACGCGCGGCGAAGTCACTGAAATTTCAGGACGCGGCGTGGGGCTGGACGTGGTCCAGACCATGGTGCGCCAGCTGCGCGGCGCCGTGCGTGTGCACCAGACGACCGGGCAGGGCACGCGTTTCGTGCTGGAAATGCCGCTGTCCCTATCGGTGGTGCGCAGCCTGCTGGTCGAGGTGCAAGGCGACATCTACGCGTTTCCGCTGGCCTATGTCAGCCATGCCTTGCAGGTGCGCTCGCAAGAGATCGAGCAGCTGGAAGGGCACCAGCACTTTCGCTTCATGGGCCGGCAGGTGGGCCTGGTGTCCGCGCGGCAGATCCTGCGCGGCGGCGAGCACGCGCCCTCGACCGAGTCCATGGCCGTGGTGGTCGTGGGCGACCACGACAAGCGGTACGGCATCGCCGTTGACCGCTACGTCGGCGAGCGCACGCTGGTGGTGCAAGCGCTGGACCCCCGGCTGGGCAAAGTGCAGGACGTGATGGCGGGCGCGCTGATGGACGACGGCACGCCGCTATTGATCCTGGACGTGGAAGACATGCTGCTGTCGGTACAAAAGCTGATCGAAGGCGGGCGGCTGGCGCGGGTGGACGGCGGTGGCCCCATCGCCCAGGAGCGGCGCCGCAAGCGCGTGCTGGTGGTGGACGATTCCCTGACCGTGCGCGAGCTGGAACGCAAGCTGCTGGTGAACCGGGGCTTCGACGTGGCCGTGGCGGTGGACGGCATGGATGGCTGGAACATGCTGCGCGGCGAGGATTTCGACCTGGTCGTGACCGATGTGGACATGCCGCGCATGGACGGCATCGAACTGGTGTCGCGCATCAAGGCCGACCCCAAGCTGCAGGGCTTGCCGGTGATGGTGGTGTCGTATAAGGATCGCGAAGAAGACAGGCGGCGCGGGCTGGACGCCGGCGCTGATTACTATCTGGCCAAGGGCAGCTTCCACGATGACGCGCTGTTGGACGCCGTCGAGGACTTGATCGGGAAGGCACTGACGTGAGAATCGGCATCGTCAACGATATGCAGATGGCGGTTGAAACCCTGCGCCGCGCCATCGCGCTGGAACCGGGGCTGGAAGTGGCGTGGGTGGCGTCAAACGGCGAAGAAGCCGTGGCGCAATGCGCGCGCGACCGGCCCGATGTGGTCTTGATGGACCTCATCATGCCCGTCATGGACGGGGTAGAGGCCACCCGCCGCATCATGGCGGAAACGCCGTGCGCCATCGTGGTGGTGACGGTGGACGTCGCCCGCCATACGGCGCGGGTGTTCGACGCCATGGGCCACGGCGCGCTGGACGCGGTGGACACGCCGGTGGTCAGCGGCGGCGACATGCGTGCCGCCGCCGCGCCCTTGCTGCGCAAGATTCGCAACATCGGCTGGCTGATCGGGCGCTATGGCAACCGGCCCACGCTGACGCCCGTGCCCAAATCAGCGGCGCGTGCCGACGCGCAACGCCTGCTGGTGATCGGCGCCTCGGCGGGCGGCCCGGCCACATTGGCCCAGCTGCTAGGCGACCTGCCGCTGGATTTTCCCGCCGGCATCGTACTGGTGCAGCACGTGGATGCCTCGTTCGCGGCAGGCATGGCGGACTGGCTGAACGACCAGGTGCAACTGCCCGTCAGGCTGGTGCGCGAGGGCGAACGGCCGGTGCCCGGCCAGATCTTGCTGGCGGGCACGGACGACCATCTGCACCTGCTGCCCGACGGCACGTTGCGCTACACGCAAGACCCAAAAGAAAGCCTGTATCGGCCTTCCATTGACGTGTTCTTTCACAGCGTGGCGCAGCATTGGCGCGGCACGGTGGTTGGCGTGCTGCTGACCGGCATGGGCCAGGACGGCGCGCGTGGCTTGAAGGCCATGCGCGAGCGGGGCTGCCTGACCATCGCGCAAGACCAAGCCACCAGTGCCGTCTACGGCATGCCCAAGGCGGCCGCCGCCATGCAGGCCGCGGTGGAAATCAAACCATTGGACCAGATCGCGCCGCGCTTGATTCAGGCCTTGGCCTAAGCGCTCGATCCCGTTCGACATCAAGGACTTACCATGCACCCACCTTTCGACAGCGCAGCATCGGCCGACCTGAACGCGCACGCAGCCATGGTGCTGCTGGTTGACGATCAGGTGATGGTCGGCGAAGCGATCCGGAGGGCGCTGGCCACCGAAGGGAACATCGATTTCCACTATTGCTCGGACCCGTACAAAGCGCTGACGGTGGCGATCCAGACGCGGCCCACCGTGATCCTGCAAGACCTGGTGCTGCCGGGCGTGGACGGGCTGAGCCTGGTCAAGGAATACCGCAGCCATCCGGTGACGCGCGACATTCCCATCATCGTGCTGTCCACCAAGGAAGACGCAGCCATCAAAAGCGCCGCGTTTTCCGCCGGCGCCAATGACTATCTGGTCAAGCTGCCGGACGCCATCGAACTGGTGGCGCGCATCCGCTATCACTCGCGTTCGTACCTGGCGCTGGTGCAGCGCGACGAGGCCTACCAGGCGCTGCGCCAAAGCCAGCAGCAGCTGCTGGAAAGCAATATGGAGTTGCGCCGCCTGACCAATTCGGACGGGCTGACGGGCCTGGGCAACCGCCGGTATTTCGATGAATACCTGAATGCCGAATGGCAACGCGCGCGTCGCGACCAACGCGAAATCAGCATGTTGATGATCGATGTGGACCACTTCAAGGCCTACAACGACACCTATGGCCACATCGCGGGCGACGAGGCTTTGAAGCGCGTAGCCAACACCATCTTCGCCAGCTGCGACCGGTCCACCGACCTGGCCGCCCGTTTTGGCGGCGAAGAATTTGCGCTGGTGCTGCCGGGCTCGCCGGCGGGCAGCGCCAGGCTGGCGGCCGAGAAACTGCGGCGCGCCGTCGAGGCCATGCAGATTCCGCAAAAGGACACGGGCTCAGGCCCTTGGCTGACCGTCAGCATCGGGACGGCCACGGCCATTCCGGTGGCCGACCAACCCTGCACCGACCTGATCCAGGTGGCCGATCGCGGCCTTTACCAAGCCAAGCGCGACGGCCGCAACCGCGTCGTTCCCGGGCAGATGCAAGCGCCTGCCTAGGCGCCGCGACAGGTGAAGCGGGGTTGACGACTTCGCTTCATGCGCGCAAGGCGCTCCAGGCGCGGTAACCGTTTCCAGCAGGGCGAGGGCCGATAGCGACACGCGCTCGGCCTGCTCGGCCTTGCTGAGCCGGCCATCTTCTTGACGGATTTTCATGGTTTTCCAATCGATCGCGTCCAGTTGATGTAACAAGGCAGTGTCTTTCAGGGACAAGTGCGAATGGGAAACAATATTTCTCATCAATACTGCAAGACATCCCGAGGCGGCTGGCGCTATCGTCGCAGCATGCGACACGCGCCTGCCCGGTCGGCTGGAACCCCGAAGAAAGAGGCACACCATGACGTATTCGACCTATCACAAGAAAGATATCTTTGGCCGTCCGCTGCATGCGGAAACGCAGATGATGTCGTACGGCTACGACCCCTTCCTGTCCGAAGGGGCGGTCAAGCCGCCGGTATTCCTGACGTCCACCTTTGCCTTCCGGTCCGCCGAGGACGGCGCGGCGTTTTTCGACCTGGTGTCGGGCCGCAAACCCTTGCCCCAGGGCGAATCCGCCGGGCTGGTCTATAGCCGCTTCAACCATCCCAACCTGGAAATCGTGGAAGACCGGCTGGCCCTGCTGGACGGGTCCGAGGCGGCGGCCGTGACGGCCAGTGGCATGGCCGCGATCAGCGCCGTGCTGATGGCCTTTTTGCGCCCGGGCGACCAATTGGTGCAATCGCTGCCGCTATACGGCGGCACGGAAACCCTGATCGCCAAGATTTTCCCGGAATGGGGTATTGGCTCGCACCCCATTCAGGACGGGCTGTCGCCCAAGCACATGCGCGCGGCGCTGGAAGCGGCGGCGGCCAAGGGGCCGGTGCGCGTCTTCTACGTGGAAACGCCCGCCAACCCCACCAACGCGCTGATCGATTTCGAAGGCATGAAGAACGAGCTGGATGCCTTCGAAACGCGGCACGGCTATCGCCCGGTTTCGGTGTGCGACAACACGCTGCTGGGGCCCATCTTCCAAAAGCCGGCCGAGCATGGCGTGGACCTGTGCGTGTATTCGCTGACGAAATACGTAGGCGGTCACAGCGACCTGGTGGCGGGCGCGGTGACGGGCAGCAAGGACCTCATCAAGAAGGTGCGGGCGATACGCAGCGCGTTCGGTTCGCAGCTGGACCCGCATTCGTGCTGGATGATTACGCGGTCGATGGAAACCGTGGTGCTGCGCATGAAGCAGGCCGCGCGCACGGCGACCAAGGTGGCGCAATGGCTGGCCGGCAACCCCTACGAAAAGGTCACGCTTTTTCATCCCGAGATGATTGCGGATCGCGCCTATCAGGAAGTCTACAAGCGGCAGTGCACGGGGCCTGGCTCGACGTTTGCGTTCGTGCTGGACGGTGGCCGCGAACGCGCCTTCCGCTTCATCAACGCGCTGCATCTGTTCAAGTCGGCCGTGAGCCTGGGCGGCACGGAATCGCTGGTGTGCCATCCCGCGTCCACCACCCATTCCGGCGTGCCGGCCGCCGAACGCGAGGCGGCGGGCGTGTCGGAAGGGCTGATCCGCATTTCGATCGGGCTGGAGCACGAAGAAGACCTGATCGCGGACATGGACAACGCGTTTCGCACGCGCTGAGCGCTTGGATGCTTAGGGGGCAGGGGACGGGTTGCGCCACCATACGCAGCCACCCTACGCAGCCACCGCCTGCCGCCGCGACCGGTTCAGCAGCACGAACGCGGCGGTGGCCACCAGCATGACCGTGGCGGTGGCGATGACCGCGGCGTAGCCCGTGTCGAACGCCGTCCGGGCCAACTCGGTCAGCGTGGCTGCCAGGTCGGTGGGCAGGCCTTCGGCCACGATCAACGCTTCGTCCAGGCTGTCGCGCAGTGCGGGGGCTGCTGCCAACGCCGGCGGCACGTCCAGCGTGTTGGCGTACACGCCCGACAGGATGGACCCCATCAGCGTCACGCCCAGCGCACCGCCCAGCTCGTACGACACTTCCTCAATCGATGCCGCCATGCCCGCGCGTTCCGGCGTGGCGCTTTGCATGATGGAGCTGGACGCCGCCGTCATCGTTGCACCGATGCCCAGCCCCAGCACGCTCAGGCTGACCATCTGCGGCAGCACGGCGCCGTCATAGCACAGCAGGTACGCGCCCATGCCCGCCGCCGAGACGGCCAGCGACAGGAACATCAGCCGAGGTCCGCGCACGTAGGCCAGCAGCCATCCCGCCACGGGGCCGGCCACGAAAGCGGCCAGCGGCAGCGGCAGGATGAACAGCGCGGCCTGGATGGGCGACATGCCCAGCACCAGCTGCAAGCGCTGGCTGAAGACCAGTTCCAGGCCCAGCAGCGCGGCGCCGGCGAACAGCGCGGCGGCGACGCCCGAGCTGAAGGTGGCGTTGCGGAAGATGGCAAAGTCGATCAACGGATAGGGGCGGCGGCGCTGGCGGCGCACGAACACCGTCAGCATCGCGACCCCGGCGGCGCAGGCCAGGCCCGCATGCAGCCACGACGTAGACGCGCGACCCAGTTCCTTTAGCGCATAGGCGCACAGGATCAAGCCGGCCATGACTTGCAGCGACCCGGTCAGGTCCCACGGCCGCGCGGTGGCGGGGCGGCTGGCCGGAATCAGCCGCCAGGCCAGCGGCAGCGCCAGCAGCACAATCGGCACGTTGATCAGGAACACCGATCCCCACCAGAAATGCTCCAGCAGCACCCCGCCCACCACCGGCCCCAGCGCCGCGCCGCCCGAGGCCACCGAGGCCCAGATGCCGATCGCCACGGCGCGCTCGCGCTCTTGCGCGAAAGTCAGCCGGATGATGGACAGCGTGGCGGGCATCATCATGGCGGCGCCCACGGCCAGCAGCACGCGCGCCGCGATCAGCGGGGCGGCCGCCGGCGAATACGCCGCTGCCAGCGAGGCCACGCCGAACACCACCAGCCCCATCATGAACAGCCGCTTGTGGCCCAGCCGGTCGCCCAGCGTGCCCATGCCCAGCAGCAGGCCCGACACCACCAGACCATACACGTTCACGATCCACAATTTTTCAGACGCGGTGACGCCCAGCTCGTGCGTAAGCCGGGGCAGGGCGGTGTACAGCACCGTCATGTCCACCACGATCAATAACAAGGCGATGGACACAATGCCCAGCACCAGCCAACGGCGCGGATCGGCCGTGGCGACAGCGATCGAATGAGTCCGCTGCATAGTTCTACTCCCTTTGAATCCACGCTTGGGTTGTTGCGCCGCAAGGGCGGCTGCCAAGCGCAAGGCACGCATTATCTATCTGTTTATTTGCGCTAAAAAGTTTGATTCCATCTATAAAATAGATGAATTAAGGAGACGCTCATGCAATGGACCCTGGACCAACTTCGGCATTTCGTCGCGGCGGCCGACGCCGGCTCTTTCTCGGCGGCGGGGCGTGGGCTGGGGCGGGCACAGTCCGCCATCAGCACCTCGGTGGGCCTGCTGGAGGCCGATCTGGGTGTGGAACTGTTCGACCGGTCGCGCCGCAACGCCACCCTGACGCCCGCCGGCGAAGTCATGCTGCAAGAAGCGCGCGAACTGCTGCGGCAGGCCGGCGGGCTGGACCAGCGGGCGCTGTCGTTTGCCGCCGGGCAGGATGCCCGCCTGTCGATCGCGCTGGACGAAGCGCTGCCGTATCAGGTGCTGGGCGCGCTGGTGGTCGAAGTGGCCGACCGCTTTCCCGCCCTGGAATTGACGCAGCTGAACGGCACCGCCACCGAGGTGGCCGACTACGTGCAGCAAGGCCGCGCCAGCCTCGCGTTCCACTTTGACCGGGGCGACCCGGGCAGCGCGTTCGCGCACCGCTACCTGGGCAATGTGGCGCAGGCGGTGTTCGTAGCGTCGGGGCATCCGCTGACCGAACTGGCCGAGGTCACGCGCAGCGATCTGGCCCGCTATCGGCAACTGGTGATGCAGATGGAAGGCGTGGAAGAGGTGGTGCTGAGCCCGACGGTGTGGCGCACGGACAGCTTCTACAGCATCGCCGGCATGGTGGCGGACGAGCTGGGCTGGGCGATCCTGCCGCTGAACATCGCGGAATACGAAAGCTTTCGCCGCACGCTGGCGCGCGTGCCGTGCGCGGGCCTGTCCTTGCCGATGCTGTCGGTGCGCGCGCTGTGGCTCCAAGGGGCGACGTTAAGCGCGACCGAGCTTTGGTTGCAGGAACGGATGGGGCAATTGCTGGAGTGATGCCAGCCCGGCTAGCTAAGCAACGCCGTCACCAGATCGCTGCCGCCCTGGCTGTCGTCGGTGAAGTTCAGCGCTGTCTGCACGTGTTCCAGATGCTCGTCCATCAGCGCGCAGGCGCGTTCGGTGTTGCCCGCGCGGGCCGCCTCGATGAAGGCGTGGTGCTCTTGCGACGAGCAACTGGCGTCGTGCGAACTTTGGTACAGCACGGTAATCACGGCACTGCGCGCCGACAGCTCGCGCAGCATGCCGGTCAGCACCGAATTGCCCACGGCTTCGGCCAGCAGGATGTGGAAATGGCCCAGCAGCTGGTTGCGCTTTTGCACGTCGCCAGCTTCAAGCGCCGCGCGTTCTTCGGCCAGATGGGCGTCAATGCGGCGGTAATCGGCAGCCGTGGCGCGCGCCACGAATTCCTTGGCCAGCGCGGCTTCCAGGATGCGGCGCACGGCGTAGACCTCGCGCGCTTCGTTCGCGTCGGGCTTGCTGACGAACGCGCCCTTGTCCGGAACGATATTGATCAGCTTGTCCTTGGACAGCATCAGCAGGGCCGCGCGGATCTTGGTGCGGCTGACCTTGTAGACCCGCGCCAGCGCCTCTTCGCGCAGCCGGGTGCCGGGCGGAAGCTTGTGCGCCACGATGGCGGCGGAAACTTCGCGGGCGATATCGTCGGCGCTGGGGTCTGTGGAAACTTCCTGGGTCATGGGACGCGGCTGCGGCGGCCGCAGGGCAAAATCTTCGGGCAGCCAGTCTATCAAAAAGCCGGACAGGAAAGACAAACATTTTTTGCATACAAAGCACGGATGCAAAACCGCGTCCGGGCGCGCGTTGTGCTTGCATACGCTTTGCCCCCCAGGCCGTCATACCGCGGTGCGCGCAGCCTTATCGCCCGCGCGCACCCCCCGGCGTCAGTCCTTGGCCATCAGACCCAGGTATTCGATCAAGCCCTTTTCCTTCACATAGGTCGCCTGCGCCCACGCCTTGTAGTCTTCGCTGTTGCGATAGGCCGGCTCCTGGTTCAGCTGCTTCATCACGTCCATGCTGGCCTGGTCGAACAGCGCTTTCTTGAACGCATCGTGCAAGGTCTTGACCACGGCGGGGTCCATGCCCTTGGGGCCGGCCAAGCCATACGGGGACGTGGACACGACCTTGTAGCCCAGCTCTTGCGCCGTGGGCACGTCGGGCCAGCGCGTGGTGCGCTTTTCGCCAAAGGTCACCAGCAGCCGCATCTTGCCCGAGTCCACGAACTGGTCCCAGCCCGTGGCGTCGCTTTGCGCCATGACGTGGCCGCCCAGCAGCGCCTGCTGCATGTCGGCGTTGCCCTTGAACGGCACGTGGTTCAGCTTGACCTTGGCGTTGATGGCGATTTCTTCAATCAGCAGATGCGGCGACGAGCCGATGCCCGTGGAGCCGTAGTCGATGGTGCCCGGCGCCTTGCGAGCCGCCTCGATGTATTCGTTAAACGTCTTGTACGGCGAATCCGAGCGCACGGTGAAGCCGAACGTATAGCCCGACAGCCCGATGATGAAGCTGAAATCGTTGATCGGGTCCCAGCTGCTTTTCTGCATGTAGGGCATGCGCAGCATAGCCAGCGTGTAGAGCGCGATCGTGTAGCCGTCGGGCTTGGCGGTGCGCGCCATGGTGGCCGTGCCCAGCGTGCCGCCCGCGCCGGGGCGGTTTTCCACGATGACCGGTTGCCCCAGGTACTTGGAGGCGTCCTGCGCCACGATGCGCAGGTGGCGGTCGGTCGAGCCGCCAGCCGGGAACGGCACGATCAGGGTGATGGGCTTGGTGGGAAAAGCGGCTTGCGCGCTGGCGGCCAGCGGCACGGCGGCGCCAACGGCGGCAAGCAGCAATGCGCCCAGGCAGGCGCGGCGCAAAGGCATCTTCAGCATGGGTTGTCTCCTGTGGTGTTGTTGTGATGTGTTGTGGTCGGTCGTCGGTTGTCGCTGAAAGGGCGGGGGGGGCGGCGTCGGTTCAGTCGCGCAAGGCCACCTTGACCGGCAATCGCGCCAACGCCTCGCGCAGCTGCTCCTTCAGCGGCGCGGGCGCGTCGGCGTCCGCCTGGACGGCGACATCCGGTTGTGCATCGGCCAGCACGCGGAAGATCTTGCTGTCTTCCGTCAGGCCGGCCGCTTGCAGGGTGCGCGCCACCACGGCCTCTACCGAGACGGCAGTGGCCAGGCGGCGCAAATCGGGTTTGTAGATCTTGCCCACATTGGTCATGGGCATGGCGTCCAGCACGATCACGCGCTTGGGCCGCGCCGGGCCTTCGTCCACATGGGCGGCGGCGTAGGCAACCAGTTCGGCCTCCGTGACCTCGGCGCCCTCCATCAGCGTGACGAAGGCCACGGGCAGCTCGCCGGCGTAGGCGTCCGGCGCGCCGACCGCCGCGCACAGGTGCACGCCGGGGTGCGTGGCCAGGGCGTCTTCGATGGTCTTGGGATCGATGTTGTGGCCGCCCCGGATGATCAGGTCCTTGGCGCGGCCTTGCAGGTGCAGCCGGCCTTCGTCGTCCATGAAGCCGACGTCGCCGCTGATCAGCCAGCCGTCTTCCGTGAAGGCGCGGGCGGTGTCTTCCGGGTCCAGAAAGCCGGGGATCACATTCGGTGCCTTGAACAGCACCATGCCCGGCGTGCCGGGCGGCAAGTCGCGCGCGGCCTGGCCCGAGGGCACGTCCAGCCCCACGATGCGTACCTGCACGTAAGGCAGCGGGTAACCCACGCAATTGACCGGGAATACCGAGCCGGGCGGGGTGATGGACGATATGCCCGCCATTTCCGTCATGCCCAGGCTTTCGTTAACCTGCAAGCCGAACAGCCGCTTGAAGCGCGCGGCCAGTTCAGCGGGCAAGGGCGCGGCGCCCGTGCGGCAATAGCGTAGCGATGAGATATCGGCGCCGGCCAACGGTATGTCTGCCAGGGCCGCCAAAATCGTCGGCACGCCTTGCAGCGAGGTCGCGCGGTGCTTTTCCACCAGCCGCCAGTAGTTGCGCAGCACCTCGCGGTTGCGCAGCAACATGGGCGTGGGGATGACGGTTTCCACGCCCGCCGACAAGGCCGCCAGCGACGCCGGCAATACGCCCGCCACGTGAAAAAGCGGATAGCCGTTGATGACCACGTCCGTCGGCCCGGCGTTCTGCAACTGCACGGCGGCCCAGGCGGTAAAGACCTGGTTGGCGTGGGTGTGGATGGCCAGCTTGGGCGCGCCGGTGGTGCCGCCCGTGTGGAAATACGCCGCCACGTCGCTGGCGCGAATAACGCGTTCGCTAAGCAGGCGGCCGGCGGGCTGCGCGGACCGGTTGGCGTTGAAGTCCAGCGCGTAATCGGGCAGGGCGGGCCGGTCGGACAGCGCTTCGGTGTGGGGCGCCACGCGCAGGATCGTCTGCAAGGTCGGTACGCGGTCGCGCAGGCGCAGGGCCTTGGTCCACATCTCGCATTCGGCCTCGGCGCCGTAGGCGATCAGCACCTTGGCGCGCGCCGCCGTCATCAGAGACGCGAGCTTGTCTTCGGTCAGCATCGGGTTCAGCGGCTGGACGATGCCCGCCGCCTCGCCGCCCCACAGCGCCAGGTGGTATTCCAGGCAGCCGGGCAGCATGACCGCCACGGCGTCATCCGCGCGCACGCCCAGGTCGTGCAGCAGGTTGGCCGTCTGGTGGATGCCGGCCAGCAAGTCGCGGTAGCTCCAGCGGATGGCCTCGTCGTCCGGGTCGGCGGATCGCAGGAAGGTCAGCGCGGTCTTGTCGCCGAAGGCCGCGGCCGAGTTGCGGAAGATCTCGTAGGTGCTTTGCACCGTCAGCGTTTCCGCCAGCGGCCGCGCTTGCAGGCGCTGTACGTCGGCGGCGCTGCGCACGGGGAACGGCGCCGAGAATGGGGGCGACAGGGGCGGGGCGGCGTGGGCCTGCGTCATGGTGTGCCGGCCTCCGTTCACGCCTGTGCCAGCGCGATGTAGCGGCGCAGGTGGTGGTCTTCGTCGCCCAGTTGGTGGTCGATCATGACGAGGCGCTTGGCGTAGTGGGCCAGCGGCAATTCCCAGGTCATGCCGATGCCGCCATGCAGCTGGATGCTTTCTTCGGCCACCAGCGTGCCGATGCGGCCGATGGTGAACTTGGCGGCGGACAGCGCGCGTTCTCGGGTGGCGCGGTCCGGGTGGTCCAGCGCGGCGGCGGCGTTGATGACGGCTGAGCGCGCCTGTTCAATTTCCAGCAAGACATCCGCCATGCGGTGCTGCAAGGCCTGGAAGCTGCCAATAGGCGTGCCGAACTGGCGCCGCGTGCGCAAGTATTCCAAGGTGTCGTCGCGGGCGCAGTCCATGGCGCCCACGGCTTCGGCGCACAGCGCCAGGATGCCGCGCCCCACGGCGCGTTCCAGCACCGCATAGCCCGTATCCACGTCGCCCAGCAGCGCCTCGTGGCCCAGCTTGACGTTGTCCAGCGTGACTTCCGCCGCGCGCCCGCCGTCGATCAAGCCATAGCCGCGCACGCCCAGCCCGGCCGTGCCCGCGCTGACCAGGAACAGGCTGATGCCCGCTTCGTCGTCTTGCGCGCCCGAAGTGCGCGCCGACACCAGGAACAGGTCGGCATGTTCACCCGCCGTGACAACGGCCTTGGCGCCGTTCAGCACCCAGCCCTCGCCTGACCGTTCGGCGCGCGTGCTGACGCGCGACAGTTCGTAGCCCGAGTCCGGTTCGGCCTGCGCCAGCGCGGCCGTGATGCTGCCCGCGATCAGGCCGTCCAGCGCTTCGCGCTGGGCGGGCGTGCCGGCGGCGGCAATCGCGCTGCCCACCATCAAGGCGTCCAAAAAGGGTTCAACAACCAAGCCGCGCCCCAAGGCCTCGAAGACGACGGAGATATCGAAGCCCGCGCCGCCCAAGCCGCCGTCGGCTTCGGTAAACAGGGCGCCGATCGCGCCCAGCTCGGCATAACGGCGCCAGAACTGCTCGCTATAGCCTTGGGGCGATTGGGCATTGCGTTCGCGGGTCGCAAAGTCGTACTGCTCGGTGACAAAGCGGCGCAGCATGTCGGAAAGCATGCGCCGGTCTTCGGTGTGTTCAAAGTTCATGGCCGGCCCTTACAGTCCCAGGATCATCTTGGAAATGATGTTCTTTTGAATTTCGTTGGAGCCGCCGAAGATCGACAGCTTGCGGTTGTTGAAGTACTGCGCGGCGGCGCTGTCGGCGCCTTCCGGGCCGATGGAGGCGGCCTCATAGCCGTCATGCAGCGCTTCGGGCACGAAGGGGCGCGCGTACGGGCCCATTGCGCGGCGGTTCAACGCCGTGATTTCCTGGCGGATCTGCGTGCCGCGTATCTTCAGCATGGAGCTTTCCGCGCCCGGTGCACCGCCGCCCGCCACCGCCGCCACTACGCGCAGGTTGGTGGTGCGCATGTTGGCCAATTCAATTTCTACGCGCGCCAGTCGGGCGGCAAAGTCCGGGTCTTCGGCCAGGGGGCGGCCGTTCTTTTTTTGCTTGGCGGCCACGGCCTTCAAGCGTTCCAGCGCGGCGGTGGACTGGCCCACGCCAGCAATGTTGGTGCGTTCGTAGGTCAGCAGGTACTTGGCGCAGGTCCAGCCACGGTTTTCTTCGCCCACCAGGTTGGCCACCGGCACGCGCACGTCCGAGAAGAACACCTCGTTGACTTCGTGTTCGCCGTCCAGCGTGATGATGGGGCGCACTTCAATGCCGGGGCTGTTCATGTCGATCAGCAAAAAGCTGATGCCTTCCTGGCGCCGGCCTTCCTGCGACGTGCGTACCAGGCAGAAGATCATGTTGGCGTACTGGCCCAGCGTGGTCCACGTCTTCTGCCCATTGACGATGTAGTGATCGCCATCGCGCACCGCCGTGGTCTTGACCGAGGCCAGGTCGGACCCCGCGCCCGGTTCCGAATAGCCCTGGCACCACCAGTCGCTGCCGTCCAGGATGCGGGGCAGCCAGTACTGGCGCTGCGCGTCGTTGCCGTACTTGATCAGCACCGGCCCCAGCATGCTCAGGCCGAAGGGCACGATGCGCGGCGCGGCGGCCAGCGCGCATTCGTTGTCAAAGATGTACTTCTGCGTGGCGCTCCAGCCGGTGCCGCCGTATTGCACGGGCCAGTGCGTGGCCAGCCAGCCTTGTTCATTGAGGATGGCGTGCCACTGGACCATGTCGTCCTTGGTCAGCAGCTTGCCCAGGTTGACCTTGTCGGACAGGCGGCGCGGCAGCTTGGCCGCCAGGAACGCGCGTACTTCATCGCGAAAGGCATTTTCTTCGGGGGTGAATTCCAGGTCCATGACGATCCTCAGGCGATATCAAGCATAGATTTCAAACAGGCCGGCCGCGCCCATGCCGCCGCCGATGCACATGGTGACCACGGCGTAGCGGGCGCCACGGCGGCGGCCTTCGATCAGTACATGGCCGGCCAGGCGCGCGCCGGTGACGCCAAACGGGTGGCCCAGCGCGATGGAGCCGCCGTCCACGTTCAGGCGGTCCATGGGGATGCCGAGTTTTTCCTGGCAATACAGCGCTTGCGACGCAAACGCCTCGTTCAGTTCCCACAGGTCGATGTCCTCGACCTTCAAGCCGTGGCGCGCCAGCAGCTTGGGCACGGCGTAGACGGGGCCGATGCCCATTTCGTCGGGCTCGCAGCCGGCAATGGCCAGGCCCCGGAACGCGCCCAGCGGGCGGATGCCGGCGCGCTGCGCCTCGGCCGCTTCCATCAGCACGCAAGCGGCGGCGCCGTCGGACAGCTGCGACGCGTTGCCGGCCGTGACGAACTGGCCTTCGCCGCGCACGGGCGCTAGGCTCGCCAGGGCTTCGTAGGTGGTGCCGGGGCGGTTGCAGGTGTCCTGGTCCACGGTGACTTCGCGTTCGCTGACCGCGCCGGTGGCGCGGTCGGTGACGGACATGGTGGTGGTGACCGGAATGATTTCTTCGCGATAGCGGCCGGCGGCCTGCGCGGCTTCGGTGCGTGCCTGGCTTTGCGCGGCAAAGCGGTCTTGCGCTTCGCGGCTGATGCCGTAGCGCGCGGCCACGATGTCGGCCGTTTCGATCATGGGCAGGTAAAGCTCGGGCTTGTTGGCCAGGATCCACGGGTCCATGCCGCTGACGCCGTCATCGCGAGTGCGAATCTGTGACACCAATTCCACGCCGCCCGCGATCACGGCCGGCGCGCCGTCCATCACGATGCGGCCGGCGGCCGACGCAATGGCTTGCAGGCCCGACGCGCAATAACGGTTGATGGTGGCGCCGCCCACGCTGACGGGCAGGCCCGCGCGGATGACGGCTTGGCGGCCGATGTTGCGGCCGGTGGCGCCTTCCGGGTAGCCGCAGCCGATGAAGGCGTCTTCGATCATCGCGGGGTCGATGCCGGCGCGATCAACGGCGGCGCGCACCGCGTGCGCGGCCAGCGTGGGCCCGGCAATCTGGTTGAATTCGCCGCGCCCCGCCTTGGTGATGGGGGTGCGGGCGGTAGAGACGATGACGGCTTCGCGCATAAGAGTTCCAGTAAAAAGTAAGGGGCAGGGATCAGGCAGCCGTGCTAAGTGGCTGCGATCCGGTGCAGCGACCTGGCGCGGCGATCCTGGGTGGCGATCGGGGCTTGCATGGATTGCCCCGCGTTCAAGCGCCTTGATTGAGGCTGGCGAAGGTGCCGCCGGATTCGGCCAGGCGAACCAGCAAGGGCGACGGCTTCCAGAACGCCGGGTCTTCCTTGGCAAAGGCGCGGATGTCGGCCAGCACCTGCGCCGCGCCCACGCTGTCGGCGTAGTGCATCGGGCCGCCGCGATGGCGCGGAAAGCCGTAGCCGGACAGAAACACCACGTCCACGTCCGACGGCCGCAGCGCGATGCCTTCGTGCAGCACGTTGGCGGCCTCGTTGACCATGGCGGCCAGATACCGGCGCAGGATGTCCTCGTGGGTAAAGGCGCGTGGCGTAACGCCGGCGCGGCGGCGTTCTTCGTCGATGATGGCCAGCACCTCGGGGTCCGGCGTGCCCACGCGCGCGCCGTCGGGATATTGGTAGAAGCCCCGGCCCGTTTTCTGGCCGAACCAGCCGCGTTCGCACAGGCGGTCCGGGATCTGCACATAGCGCAGCGCCGGGTCGCGGGTGGCGGCGCGGCGCTTGCGCGTGGCCCAGCCGATGTCGCCGCCCGCCAGGTCCGCCATTTGATACGGGCCCATCGGGTAGCCGAATTCGCGCGCGGCGGCGTCGATGTCATAGGGCGACGCGCCGTCTTCCATCATCATGTCGGCGGCCTGGCGGTACACGGCCAGGATGCGGTTGCCAATGAAGCCGTCGCACACGCCGGCGCGCACCGGCGTCTTGCGCAGGCGGCGCGCCAATTCGAAGCCGGTGGCCACCGTGTCGGGGGCGGTATGTTCGCCCACCACGATTTCCAGCAGCTTCATGATGTTGGCCGGTGAAAAGAAGTGCAGGCCCAGCACGTCGGCCGGGCCGCGCGTGGCCGAGGCGATGCGGTTGATATCCAGGTAAGACGTGTTCGTGGCCAGCACCGCGCCGGGCTTGGCCACGCGGTCCAGCTGCGCGAAGACGGCCAGCTTGACGTCCATGTCCTCGAACACCGCCTCGATGATCAGGTCTGCATCGTCCAGCGCATCGTAGGTGGTGGCGCCGGTCAGCCGCGCCAGCCGAGCATCGCGTTCCTGCGCGCTGATGCGGCCGTTTTTCACCAGTCGGTCGTAGACCTGCGCCACGCGGGCGCGCCCCCGTTCCAGCGCGGCGTCGTCCTGTTCCACCATGACCACCGGCAAGCCCGCGTCCAGCACTGACACGGCAATGCCGGCGCCCATCGTGCCGCCGCCCACCACGCCGATCTTGTCCAGGCGGCGCGGCTTGGCTTCCTTCAGTTCGGGGATTTTCGTGGTTTCGCGTTCGGCAAAAAAGGCGTGCACCAGGCCGGCGCGTTGCGGGCTGTCCAGGCATTGCAGAAACAAGGCGCGTTCGGTACGCAGGCCCTCGTCAAACGGTTGTTCGATGGCGGCGCGCACGGCTTCGACGATCTTCGCGGGGGAATACAAACCGCGCAGGGTCTGGGCGACGCGTTCGCCGGCGGCGGCGGCTTCGGCCAGCGCGGCGGCCTTGTCGGCCAGCGCGGCGGTGGCGTCGCGGCTGCGGCGCGGGCCGGCGCCCTGTGCCAACAGCTGGCGGGTGTAGGCCAGCCCGGCCGCCAAGGCGTCGTCGCCGTCGGCCAGCGTATCCACCAAGCCCGCACGCAAAGCGGCGTCGGCCGACAGGTGCTTGCCGGACAGCATCAGGTCCAGCGCCGCCGCCGCGCCGATCAGGCGGGGCGTGCGCTGCGTGCCGCCGGCGCCCGGCAACAGGCCCAGGTTCACTTCGGGCAAGCCCAGCTTGGCGCTGGCCAGCGCCACGCGGTAGTGCGCGGCCAACGCGACTTCCAGGCCGCCGCCCAACGCCGCGCCATGCAGCACGGCGACGACGGGCTTGGTGCTGGCCTCGATGTAGTTGCACACGTCGGGCAGCGCGGGCGGCTTGGGCGGTTTGCCGAATTCGCGGATATCGGCGCCCGCGATGAAGTTCTTGCCCGCGCCCACCAACAGAATGGCGCGCACGGATGTATCGGCCTGGCCTGCCTGGATGGCGTCGGCCAGGTCGCGGCGCACATCGGCGCTCAGGGCGTTCACGGGAGGATGGTCCAGGGTGATGACCAGGATGTCTTCGTCGCGGCGCGCGTGGGCGGCGCCGGCAGGGCTGCTGTCCGTCATGGGGTCCTTGTCTCCGGTAAGGCGTCCGCCGGGGCGGCGCCTGGGCAAGCCGGTAACGGCTTATCGCTGATCGCTTGTCGCGTATCGCTGATCTCTTATTTCTTTATTCTTTCGCAGTAAAGATGTCTTGACAATGACATCTGGAATTGACACTACGGATAATAAAATTTGACAATGCCGCGCAAGGAGACACCATGGACACCAAATCCCTGACCTTGCTGGTCGACATCCTGGACGCCGGCAACCTGAGCGAAGCGGCGCGCAGGCTCAAGATGACGCGCGCCAACGTCAGCTATCACCTGAACCAGCTGGAACGGTCGGTGGGCATGCAGCTGGTGCGGCGCACGACCCGGCACGTTGAGGCCACCGAGATCGGCCTGAAGCTGTATCAACATGGCCGCAGCATTCAGGACGAGCTGGTGGCGGCGCGCGAAGCCGTCGATACGCTGGGCAAGACGCCGCAGGGCAAGGTGCGGCTGAGCGTGCCCAGTGGCTACGGGCAATTCGTGATGACGCCCTGGCTGCTGGAATTCAAGGCGGCCTATCCCGACATCGTGCTGGACGTGCTGTTCGAGAACAGCGTGGACGATCTGCTGCGCGACGAGGTCGACATCGCGGTGCGGATCATGTCCGAGCCTCCGCAAAACCTGGTGGCGCGCGAATTGGGCCTGGTGCGCTACGTGGCATGCGCGTCCCAGACCTATGCCGACGCCCGAGGCTTGCCCGAACGCCCGGAAGACCTGGCGCAACTGCCGGTCATCAGCGCCGCCGTGATCGGCAGGCCGCTGCGGCTATCGGCGTATTACGACGGCCAGCCGCGCCAGCACGTGGTGCTGGAACCGACGGTGATTTCCCGCAACTACGCATTTCTGCGCGATGCCATCCGGGCCGGGCTGGGCGTGGGCGTGGTGCCCGATTACGTGGTGCACGACGACATTGCGCGGTGCGAATTGCTGCCGGTGCTGACACCATGGCGTTTAAGCATTTTTGGACGCGGCATGTATATGCTGTACATGCCCAACCGACACCATCCGCGCGCGATTTCGATGCTGATCGAATTCATCCTGGAACGCGCGCAGCGCAGTCACGAAGGGCAGGCCGGCCTGCTGGCGGTGAAGGGCTGACAAGCGCCGGGCACGATACTTGCTGACCACCTCAACCAAAAAACGGAAAGTGGGGGCGGGATGGATAGCGCGACACCGGCGAACAAGATGCCGGACAACACGCGTGACAACACGCGGGATGACACGCGGGATGGCACGCGGGACGGCACGCAGGACAGCGCGCGGGACCGCACGCGCGACACCACAGTGCCTGACACGGCAGGCCCCGCAGCGGGCGCCGCCCAGGCGAAGGCCGTGGCGGTTGCGGCCGGCGCGGCCGAGCCAAAATCACCCGAAGAACGCGCGGCGGAAAAGTCGGGGCCGGATGATCGTGCCTCGGACGAAAAAGCCACGGTCCAGGACGCCGGCATCGTCCCCGAGCCCGCGCCTGACGTCACGCACGTCTGGGCCCGCGGCGCCTGTCTGACCACGCTGACCGTGCTGGCCGTGCTGTTCTCACTGAAGATGGCGCAGGAATTCATCGTGCCGGTGGTCATGGCCATCGTGGTCTCGTATGCGCTGGACCCGGCCGTCGCGCTGATGGAGCGCGTCCGCGTGCCGCGTCCCATCGGCATCGTCATCCTGATGGCCGTGATCGCCTTCGGCCTGGCCGGGCTGGTGTATGCCACGCAAAGCCAGGTCACTTCCATCGTGGACGCCTTGCCCGAGATCTCGGGCAAGATCTCGCGCACGCTGGGCGGCTTTGCCAGCGGCGACGGCTCCATCATCGAACGCATCAAGGGCGCGGCCAGCGTGCTGCAGGAAACCGGCGGCATCCCGCCCGGCCGCCAGGTTGTGGTGACGAAGTCGGACGCGGGATTCAGCGAATTCCTGCTGTGGGGCTCCAAGGGCCTGGCCACCTTCCTGGGCCAGGCGACGATGAGCGTATTCCTGGTGTTCTTCCTGCTGCTGTCGGGCAACGCGTTCAAGCGCAAGTTCGTCAAGGTGGCGGGCAAGACCTTGTCGCAGAAAAAGATCAGCGTGCACATGCTGGACCAGATCAACAGCTCGATCCACATGTACATGGCGATGATGCTGGTGACCAATGTGGCGCTGGGCGTGCTGTCGTGGGGGGCGTTTCGGCTGCTGGGCCTGGAAAACGCCGCCACCTGGGCCGTGGTGGCGGGCGCGCTGCACATCGTTCCGTACTTTGGCCCGCTGCTGACGGCGGTGGGCACGGGGGTGGCCGCCTTGATTCAGTTCGGCGAGATCGGGCCGGCGCTTCAGGTGGCGGGCAGTTCGGTTGTGATCGCCTTGCTGATCGGCGTGCTGGTCACCACGTGGATGTCGGGCCGCATTGCCCGGATGAACTCGGTGGCGGTGTTCATGATGCTGCTGCTGTTCACCTGGTTGTGGGGCATCTGGGGCACGCTGCTGTCCGTGCCCATCGCCTTTATCGCGAAGGTGGTGGCCGACCATATCGAAGGGCTGGAGGCCGTGTCGGAGTTCCTGGGCGAATAGCGCTGTTGGTATGCTGACGCCTCGCCACGCCGGAACCGCCATGCCCGAAACTTCCTCGCCCGCCGCCGCGTTCGCCACGCATTCGTCCCTGGCTTCCGATGTGCGCCGCACACAATTGCGGCGCATGAAAATCGCCGCGCTGGCGTTGCTGGTGGCCATGGTGTGCGGCTTCATCACCAGCCACGTCATGGGCGGGCAGGGCGCGTGGGCCTGGGTGCGGGCGTTCTGTGAAGCCGCCACCGTGGGCGCGCTGGCCGACTGGTTCGCGGTGGTGGCGCTGTTTCGCCGCCCCCTGGGCCTGCCCATCCCGCACACCGCCATCATCCCCAGCAACAAAGACCGCATCGGCGACAACCTGGCGGTGTTCGTGCGAGACCACTTCCTGGACCCGGACACCTTGATGGAAAAGCTGCGCGTCTTTGATCCCGCCGCGCGGCTGTCACGCTGGCTGGTGCGGCCCAGGCAGGCGCAGGCCTTGAGCGACGGCGCGCGCCGCGTGGCCCTGCAAACGCTGGACATGCTGGACGACCACGCCGTGCGTGGCGTGATCCAGGAATTCGTCGTGAAGAACCTGCGCCGTTGGGACGCGGCGGGCACGGTGGGCGAAGTGCTGGGATTGCTGACCCGCGACGGCCGCCATCAGGAATTGCTGGATGCCGCCATGGAACGGCTGGGCGGCTACCTGGGCCAGGACGAGGTCAAGGATCGCGCGTCGACGCTGTTGGTGAAATTCGCGCGCAAGGAATGGCCGCGCATCATCGCGGCCGTGAACGCGGTGAAGTCAGTGGACGGCATCGCCGACAACCTGGCGGACCGGCTGGCGATGGCGTTGATGGACGAGCTGCGCGACGTGCTGTCCGAACCCGACCATCCCGTGCGCCGCGACTACGAGGCGTGGGTGTTGAACTACATCGAACGCCTGAAGGCCGACCCGGCCTTGTCCGCCCAGGTTGAAGAACTGAAGCAGCGCGCCATTGACCACCCCAAGGTGCAGGAATACGTGCAAGGGCTGTGGGACGACATCCACGCGGCGCTGCGGCGCGATCTGTCCGACGAAGGCTCGGCGCTGGCGGCTCACCTTGAAAGCGCGTTGCTGGCCCTGGGCCGCAAGCTGGGCGAAGACCCCGGCCTGCGCGAAGCCATCAACAGCCACGTGCTGGGCAGCGCGCGGCGGCTGACCGGGCGGCTGCGCATCGGCGTGACGGAGCACATCTCGCGCACGGTCAAGAACTGGGACGAACGCCATCTGGTCGATGAACTGGAACTGAGCGTGGGCCGCGATCTGCAATACATCCGTTTCAACGGCACGCTGGTGGGCGGCTTGATCGGCGTGGCGTTGCACGCATTGGTGCTGCTGCTGAATCGTTAACAAGCCTGATGGCTTGTATCAGGAAGGAAGAGTGCTGGCGCGCGTTGGCGCGCCGGTGCTATTGTTTTCTGCGCCATCGGCCAGGCGGCACGGTCGCCGTGGCCGGGCATCCGCACCTTGCGTGCATGATTCCAGGAGGCACTTCATGAAGAAAATCTCGATGCTGGTCGCGGGCCTGACGTTGGCGGGCGCATCCAGCGCGGCCTTGGCCGAAGACGTCACGATGTCGTTTCTGACTGCCGAGGGCCTGGGCAAAAGCGCCGGCACGATTTCCCTGAAGGACACCAAGGGCGGCTTGCAGATCACGCCCCATCTGAAAGGCCTGCCGCCCGGCGAGCATGGGTTTCATGTGCATGAAAAAGGCTCGTGCATGCCAGGCATGGTGAACGACAAGATGGCGCCCGGCGGCGCGGCGGGCGGGCACCTGGACCCCAAGGGCACCAAGGCGCACAAGGGCCCCATGGCCACCGACGGCCATCAAGGCGATCTGCCTTTCATCGTGGTGGCCGCCGATGGCACCGCCAAAAAAGCCGTGGTGGCGCCGCATCTGAAGCTGGCCGACGTGAAAAAGCATGCGGTGATGGTGCACGTGGGCGGCGACAACTACAGCGACACCCCGGCGCCCTTGGGCGGCGGAGGCGGCCGACTGGTTTGCGGCGTGGTGAAGTAGCGCGGACAGGGCGTCAGGGCGGGGCGTCCGGACAGGGCGTGCGGGCAGGCTGTGCGGACAGGGCGTGCGGACAGGGCATGCGGGCGCGGCGTCGCCCGCCTGCCAGGGTCAGGCCAGGCCGTTGCGGCCGTACAGCCGATAGCCGTCGCGCTCGGTCAGGCGATCGTAGTAGGCCTGCACCGCGGGCAGCGCGGGCTTGTCGAAGGCAGGCAATGACGCCGCGGCGGATAGCGAGGCCGGCGGCGTCGTGGCCGGTGTGGCGGTCGGGGCGGCGGACGGTGCAGCGTTCGTAGCAGCGGGCGCTGCGGCGTTCGGCGCCAGGGACGGCAAAGCGAAGGGCGTGGCGAACCAGCGGTTGACGGACAAGCCGATGGCGATGTCCGCGAGTGTGAATGCGTCGCCCGCCACGTAGGCCTTGGTCGCCGCCAGTCGCGCGTCCAGTATCCCCATATAGAACGCCCATGCCCGGCGCGAGGCGTCGATGCTTGCCGCGTCCTGGTGTGCCAGGGAATGCCGCGCCAGCGCCATGAAAGCGTAGCTCCATGACCGGTTCAGGTCAGTGGCCTGCCAGTCCATCCATTGGTCCACGCGGGCGCGTGTCTTGCGATTGGCGGGGTAGAGCGCATCGCCGCCATATTGCGCCGCCAGGTAGCGGATGATGCTGTTGGACTCCCACAGCACGAAGTCGCCGTCTTCAATGACGGGCACCATGGCGTTCGGGTTCAGCGCCAGAAATTCCGGGTCGCTGGTGGGCCGAAAGCCCGCGCCCCAGTCTTCGCGGATGAAAGGCAGGTTCAATTCAGCACAGGTCCAAAGCACCTTGCGCACGTTGATGGACGAAGCTTTACCTAGAATTTTCAGCATCATGCGGGGGCGGCGTATTGGTGGAGTGAGCGCAAATGAAGTGACCGCAAATGAAGTGAGGGCAAATGAAGAGAGGGGCAACTAAGGGGGGATGCCATCGGCTTACCGGCGCGCGGACAGGGGCGAGTCTAACGGGCCGTGTCGTGCCCCGCCAGATACAGAAACGCCCACCGACGACCGCAACAGCCCGCGTGGCATTCGTCGTAACGTCCGGCCGGCCAGCTAGCTAGCCACCCAGCCCGCGTGGCATTCGTCGTAACGTCCGGCCAGCCCGCCAGCCCGCCAGCCCGCCTGATGGCAACGCCGCGCTAGGCGCCCGCGCCGACGCTTTCCGGCTGACTGCGCAGCCGCAACACCGGCGACGCGAACAGCACCAGGAACTGAATCACGAACCCCGCCGTGGACGCCCACAGGCACGCTTCGACCCCCACGCGCGCCGCCAGGCCCGCACCGATCAGCGCGCCGACCGGGCGGGCGCCGAACGTGGCGGTCAGGATCACCGCCGACACGCGGCCCAACAGCGCATTGGGCGTGACGGCCTGGCGCAGCGTGGTGGTGGTGATCGTCCACAGAATCGGGCCCGCGCCGAACAGAAAGAACCCCAGGGCCGCCCACACGCCGGACGGGTAGGCCAGGGTGGACAGCAAGATGCCGCTTGCCACCAACGCCGTCAACGGCCCGGCCGCGATCATCGCGCCGAAGCTAAGCCGGCGCGCCAGCCACGGCGCCGCCAACGCACCGGCCAGCATGCCGGCGCCATACACGCCCAGCGTGATGCCCACGCCCGTGGCGCTCAGGCCCAGCCGGTCGATGGCGTACGCCACGTACACCGCTTGCAGGATGAACCAGGCGGTGTTGAAGAACACGGCGGTGATCAGCACGGGACGCAGCAATGCATGCGCCGCGACAAACGCAGCGCCTTCGCGCAATTGCGCCAGGATGCCGGGGCGCAAGGGGGCGGCAACGGGCAGCGCATGCCGCGCAGGCGCCCCTGCATCAGCCCCCCCATCAGACACCGCATCAGACCCCGCATCAGACCCCGCATCCGGCGCGGCATCTTGCGGTAAGCCCGCCAGGCACACTGCCGCCAGCAGCGACAAGGTGGTGGCAAGCACATAGGCGATGGGCGCGCCCATCCAGCCCACCAGCGCGCCGCCCGCAGCCGGCCCGGCCGAGAACGCGCAGCTGCGCGCCAACTCCAGCCAGCGGTTGGCGTTGGCCAGGTCGCCGGCCCGCACCAGGCGCGGCACCAGCGCCGGGGCCGATACGTTGTACGCCACGGTGCCCACTGCACCGAGGAAGCCCAGCGCCGCCAGCCACGTCAGGTTCAGCGCGCCCATCCAAAGCAGAGCCAGCAAAACCAACAGGCTGGCCGCGCGCACGCATTCGGCCCCCGTCATCAGCGCCTTGCGCGACATTCGGTCGGCCAGGACGCCCGCCGGCAGGGACAGCAGCAGAAACGGCAAGGTCTGCGCCGATTGCAGCGCGCCGGTCTGCGCGGCCGTGGCGCCCAGCGTCAACACCGCCACCAACGGGGCGGCGGCCAATGCCATCTGTTCGGAAAACTGGGCGGCCAGGTTGGACGCGGCCAAGCGGCGAAAGGCGGCGGGCAGGGAAGACAGGACGGGCGGGACGGGCATGAAGGAATGGGGCAGGGGGCTGCAATCGCGCCGGAAACGGCAAGGGCACGATCATGATCGTGCCCTTGATGGCCTGCACTCCGGTCCTTGCCATGGACCCCGCGACGTTGGGGCGACAGGCCGCGCGGCCCGCCGCAACGGTCACACTTCCCGTCAGGGTATCGGCGGATAGTCGCCGTAGCCGTCGGGCCAGGGCGTCAGCACCTCGTAGCCGGTGTCGGTCACAACCACCATGTGTTCCCATTGCGCCGACAGCGAGCGGTCTTTGGTGACCACCGTCCAGCCGTCCGGCAATTGCTTGGTGGCCGGCTTGCCGGCGTTGATCATCGGTTCGATCGTGAACATCATGCCGGGTTGCAATACCAGCCCTTCGCCGGGGCGGCCGTAGTGCAGCACTTGCGGCTCGTCGTGATAGATCTGGCCGATGCCGTGACCGCAATATTCACGCACGATGCTGAAGTGTTCGCGATGCGCCACCGTCTGGATGGCGTGGCCGATGTCGCCCAGCGTGGCGCCGGGCTTGACGGCCATGATGCCGGCGCGCGTGGCTTCGTACGTGGTGTTGACCAGGCGCCGCGCCAAGGGGCTGGGCTGGCCCACGTAGTACATGCGGCTGGTGTCGCCAAACCAGCCATCCTTGATGACGGCCACGTCGATGTTCAGGATGTCGCCGTTTTTCAGCACCTTGGCCGACGGGATGCCGTGGCAGATGACGTGGTTGACGGACGCGCAGATCGTCTTCGGAAAGCCGTGGTAACCGACGTTGGCCGGAATGGCCTTCAACACGTTGACGATGTATTCGTTGCAGATGCGGTCGAGCTCGTCGGTGGTGACGCCGGGGCGCACGTGTTCGCCGATCATGTGCAGCACTTCGGCCGCCATGGCGCCTGCCTTGCGGGCCATGGCGATATCAGCGGCGGATTTGATGGAAACCTTGCGCGCCATTTACGCAACCTCCTGGGCGGCGTCCGGCGTGCGCCGGGACAGCGATGCAATCGTGAAGCCTTCGCTTTGTTCGATGCGGATCAGCAACTGGCAGATGTCCGCGTGGCACATCTCGGGGTAAAGCTCGGACAGCATGCCGATGCGCATCCAGTGTTCAGCTTGGGAATTGATCGAGCGGCTGAGCGCGCTGCTGGCGACACGCAGATTCTCATGCATCTGCTCGGAAATTTTGACGAGGCCCATGAAGGAACGATCCGTATATGGTTTGTATATGGATCGTATAGTACTGCGCGCGACGATCACGTGCAAACGGGGCAAACGGGGCAAACGGGGCAAACGGGGCAAACGGGGCAAACGGGGCAAACGGGGCAAACGGGGCAACCCGGGCAAAGCGGAGCAAACCGAAGCCACCCGGAGCCAGCCCTGGCCGGCGTGCGCCCCGGCTTCAGCCTTGCTGGCTGAGCGCGCGGGCGATGCGGTTTTTCGACACGGTGGTCTTGGGCACCTTGAATGGGAACCACGTACGCACGTCTTCGTCCAGGCCGATGCCATGCATGAAGTTGTAGATGGCTTTTTTCAGCGCGCGGCCCAGCGCGTCGTGGTCCACGCCCGTGGGGTCATGAAAGCCGATGTCGTTCTTGGCGAACGTGACGGGCGGCAGGGGTTGCAGCGTGACGCCGTATTCCTCGGGGTTCTTGCCCACCGGCGAATGCACCGTACAGGCAAAGCGGTGGAAGAAGCCGCTTTGGATGCAGTCGTTGGCGAACAGCTGGCGCACGTATTCCAGCGCGTCCACGGTGTCTTGCACCGTTTGCGTGGGAAAGCCGTACATCAGGTAGGCGTGCACCAGGATGCCGGCGTCGGAAAACGCCCGCGTGACGCGCGCCACCTGATCCACCGACACGCCTTTCTTCATCAGGTTCAACAAGCGGTCGGACGCCACTTCCAGCCCGCCCGACACTGCAATGCAACCGCTGTCGGCCAGCAGTTCGCACAATTCCGGGCTGAACGTTTTTTCAAAGCGGATATTGCCCCACCACGAAATGCCCGCGTTGCGGTCGATGAGTTCGGTGGCCAGCGCCTTCAGCGATTTGGGCGGCGCGGCTTCGTCCACGAAATGGAAACCGGTTTGCCCGGTTTCTTGCACGATGGCTTCGATGCGGTCGGCCAGCACCGAGGCGGATGCGCCCTCGTAACGGCCGATGTAGTCCAGGCTGACGTCGCAGAAGCTGCACTTTTTCCAGTAGCAGCCATGCGCCACGGTCAGCTTGTTCCAGCGCCCGTCGCTCCAGAGGCGGTGCATGGGGTTCAGCATGTCCAGCAGCGACAGGTAGCGGTCCAGCGGCAGGCCGTCCCACGTGGGCGTGCCGACTTCGGCAAAGGCCACGTCCGGTTCGACCAGGTTCACGTATTGGACGGCGCCGCTGTCCTTGTCGCGCAGGAACGTGCGCACCAGACGCTGGCGCGACCGCTTGCCTTGCACGTGTTCCAGCAGCGCCAGCAGCGGGCGTTCGCCGGCGTCCAGGCTGACGAAGTCAAAGTAGTCGAACACGCGCGGGTCTTTCAGTTCGCGCAGTTCGGTGTTGACGAAGCCGCCGCCCAGCACGGTGATGATGGCCGGGTCCTGCGCCTTGATGGTTTGCGCAATGCGGAACGCCGCGTATACCGCGCCCGGAAACGGCACCGACAGCAGCACCATCGTTGGCTGATGGCGGGCCAGGGCGTCGATCGTCAGGCCGTGCAGCGTGTCGTCCACCAGCGTGGGCGCGCCGGCCAGGGCGTTGGCCAAAGGGTCGAACGTGGGTTGGCTGCCGGCCAGCGATTCGGCGTAGCGCACGAACTCAAAGCGCGAGTCCACCGCGTCGCGCAGCACATCCGCCAGGTCATTCAGGTACAGCGTGGCCAGGTGCTTGGCCCGATCTTGCAGCCCCAAGGCGCCGAACGCCCAGCCCAGCGGGTCGCCACCGTCTTCGTCCATATAGACGTCCAAGGTGCTGAAACGCGGGCCTTCCGGCAGAAAGTGACGGCCCACGATGCGATGCGCCAGCGTGGAATCGCGGCCTTGCAAAAACGCGATGGTCGGGCCGATGGTGGCCAGGTACCGCGGCTGCATCGCCACGAACGCCTGGATGGCCGGCGTGTGCTTTTCAAGCGGCAACGTGGCGATCCGGTCCGCCACGGCGCGCAGGCCGTCGCCCGACAACAGGCGCAACACCAGCGCAAGCGCCAGGTCTTCCTGATAGGCAGTGACCCCCCGCGACCGCAAAAAGCCGGTCAGATAGGCGGTGGAGGGGTAGGGCGTATTGAGCTGGGTCATCGGGGGGATGATCGACAGCACACGGATAGGCAAGGTGGACATGAGGCACGGCGACGGGGCCGTCAAAGCGGGTGGGGGCGATGGGTGGCCGACGGGGTGGCCGGATACGGATGGGCTTAATTATAGGCAGGGCCGGCAACCCGGCCGCAGCGGCTAGCCTTGCCGCGCCTTCGCCCGCGAGGTCTTTTTCGCGGCGCCCGAGCGCGTGCTTTCCTTGGGCGCGGGAGCCGTGGCCGCGTGGATCTGCTCCATCCACATCAACGCGTCCGTGTACGACAGAAACTGTTGCAGGTAACCGGGCGACAACTCGCGCATGAGCGACAGCGCGCGGTGCACCAGTTGGTTGGAGTTGAGCGGGCCGGCGTTCTTGTGCACCTGCTCTTGCGACTGGCGCACCTGCCGGTCGGCGCTGACGCGCGACCAGACGCCGCGAAAATACTCCAGCATCTGCACGTCGGGATATGCCTCGCGCAGGCCAAGCGCATCGCGGTCCCAGGTCGGGTCGTTGTCCGGGGCGTCAGGGTACGTCAGGTAGGCCAGCAGTTCGGTCAGCGCGGCGGGGGCGGATTGGGGGGTGGCAGAGGCGGCAGGCGATGCCTCGGCCGATGTCGACGCGGGATGCGATGAGTGGGGCGAAGAGGGGTGCGAAGGGCGATGCGAAGAGGGGGGCGAAGCGGGCTCTGATGCCTCGGCCGAATCCATCGTCGAAGCGTCCGGCTCCACTGCCTCTAGCAGCTGCGCATAAGCGCGCAGATGCGTGTCCATCTTGTCCTCCAGCTGTTGGCGGGCAAGGCCTTGCAGGGCGGCGGTGCGCCGCGCCATGGCTTGAAGAAAGCGAAAGCGCACCGGGTCGAGGCGGTCGGCACCGCTGTCGCCCCAGGCGTCCAGGGTGGCTTGTGCCGCCAGCGTGGGCACGTCAACGCCCGCTGCGTCCGCCGCGTCGGCGGCGCCCGCGGTATCCACGGCGTGGGCGGCCTGGACGGCATTGATTGGGTCCACGGCATCCGCCGCGTCCACGCCGTCCACGCCATTCACGGCATCCACCGCGCCGCCGATATCGTCGTTACTGTTCACGCGGCTTTCCCGGCTCATTGGACGGCTTCGGGATAGGCGTGATTTCCACGCGGCGGTTCTTGGCGCGGCCGGCTTCGTCGGCGTTCGATGCCACCGGCTGCTCGGACCCAAAGGCGGCGGCGAACACGGTGGCGGACGGCACGCCTTCGTCGATCAACGCGCGCGTGACCGTCAGCGCGCGCTGCGCCGACAAGTCCCAGTTGTCCGCAAAACGGCGGTTGCCTTCGCGCACTTGCTGGTCGTCGGTGTAGCCGCTGACCATCAGGATTTCGTCGTGCGTCTTCAGGTACGCGGCCAGCGGTTCGATCAGCGTCTTCAAGACCTCGCGGCCTTCGGGCTGCAACTGGTCCGAGTTCAAGGCAAACAGCACGCTGCCGCTGATGCCGATGCGGCCGTTGATCAAGGTCACGCGGCCGGCGGCCAGCGGCCCCGCCAGCGCCTGCTCCAGCGTTTCGCGCCGCTGCGTTTCTTCCTGGCGTTGCTTGACCTCTTCTTCCAGTTGCGTCGACAGTTGCAGCTGCACGCCGATCACGCTGACCAGAATCAGCACGAACGCGCCCAGCAGCACCGACATCAAGTCGCCGAAGACGGCCCAGGCCGGTGCGGAGGCTTCGACGCCGCCGTCGATGTCCTCGCTCATGCGATCTGCTCTCCGGCGGTGGCGCGCTGGGTGGCCAGCTGTTGCAGGTTTTCAATGATCTGCTTTTGCGACATCAGGCTCAGGTCCACCACTTCGCGCGCCTGCGCCACGTAGTAGGACAGTTGCTCGTCGCCGCGCGCGATGGACTTGTCCAGCGCCGCTTCGATGCGTTGCAGGTGCGCCACCAGCTTGTCGTTGGACTCGCCGAACAGCTGCACCGCCGCGCCGAACGATTCGCCCAGGCTGGCCACTTCCACGGCGCTGCTGGTCACTGCCGCAGCCACATCGGTCAGCTTGCCGGTCTCGGCTTGGACGCGGTCGGTGAACTGCGTGCCCACGCGTTCCAGCAGCTCGGCCGACGAGGCCACCAGCGCATCCACGGCCGTGCGCTGTTCGGCGGCGGTGTGGTTGACGGCGTTAAGCAGCGTGTCCAGCGTTTCCAAGAGGCGGTTGCGCTCTTGCAGCATGTCGTTGTCGCGCACCATGCTGTCGGACAGCTTCTGGCGCAGTTCGCCGATGACGTCGGCGGCGGCCTTGGGCGCTTCCGATGCGGCTTGCACCAATCGGCCGATTTCGGTGATGGTTTCGCTGGCATGCGCCTGCGTTTGCGCGGTGATGTCGTTGGCGGTTTGCGCCAGCGTGTCGGCAACGGCGGCCAGCTTGCCGGTCCACGCGGCCAAGCGTTCTTCGTCCTTGGCGGCCAGTGCTGCTTGCAGATCGGCGTGGGATTGGTCCAGCGTTTGCAGCAACGATGCCGAATGCTGTTCGAACGTGGCGGCGGCGGCCTCCAGCGCCTGCTGGTTGCCGTCGGCCAGTTGCTGGTTGACCTGCTCCTGGCGCGTTTGGGCGTCCGTCCAGGCCTGGGTGACCTGGCTTGCCGCCGTCTCCAGGCGGGTGGACGCGGTTTCCAGCACGCTTGCCTGCGCCTCGGCCTGCGCCGTGATTGTTTGCGTGGTGTGCGCCAGCGCCTGCGTCAATTCCTGCTGGCGGGTGGCGGCCTGCGCGCCCGCCAATTCCCATTCCTGGCCCAGCGCATCGGCCAGCGCGGCCAGCTTGCCGGTCCAGGCAGCCAGGCGCGCTTCGTCCTTGGACGCCAGCGCGGCTTGCAGATCGGCGTGCGATTGATCCAGCTTTTGCAGCAGCGATGCGCCGTGCTGCTCGAACGTGGCGGCGGCGGTCGTCAGGGCTTGCTGGTTGTCGGCGGCCAGCTTCGCGCTGACCTGTTCCTGGCGCGCCTGCGCCTCGGTCCACGCCTGCGTCACGCTGCTGGCGGCGGTTTCCAGGCGGGCCGATACGCTCTCCAGCAGGCGCGCCTGCGCTTCGGTCTGGCCGGTGACGTCCAGCGCGGTCAGCGCCAGTGCGTCGCTGATTTCCTGCTGGCGCGCCACCGTGTGGTCGCCCGCGGCCTTCCACTCCTGGCCCAGCGTGGCCGCCATGGCGGTCAGCGTGCCGGTCCAGGCGGCCAGGCGTTCGTGGTCCTTGGCGGCCAGCGCCGTTTGCAGATCGGCGTGCGACTGGTCCAGCTTTTGCAGCAGCGATGCCGAATGCTGCTCGAACGCAGCGGCGGCGGTCGTCAAGGCTTGTTGGTTGTCGGCGGCCAGCTTTTCGGCCACTTCGCTCTGGCGATCCAGCGCGGTGTTCCAGCGGTCCGACACGCTGTTGGCGGCGGATTCCAGGCGGGTCGATACGTTTTGCAGCAGCTGCGCCTGCGCTTGGGCTTGCGCGCCGATGTCGCGCGCGGTGCCGGCCAGCGCGGCGCTGATGGCTTCCTGCCGAGTCGCGGCCTGCGCACCGGCCTGTTCCCATTCAGCGCGCAGGGTGGCAGCCGTAGCGGCAAGCGATTCGGTCCAGGCGGCCAGACGCGCTTCGTCCTTGGACGCCAACGCCGCTTGCAGTTCCGCATGCGACTGGTCCAGCGTGCGCAGCAGCGACGCAGAATGCTGCTCGAAGGCGGCGGCGGCGGTGGTCAGGGCTTGTTGGTTGTCGGCAGCCAGCTTTTCGGCCACTTCGCTCTGGCGATCCAGGGCAGTGTTCCAGCGGTCAGACACGTTATTGGCAGCGGCTTCCATGCGGGCCGACACCGCCTCCAGCACGCTGGCTTGCGCGGCGGCCTGGGCGTTGATGTCGCGCACGGTCTGCGCCAGCGTGTCGCTGATGGCCTGTTGCCGGGTGGCGGCTTGCGTGCCGGCCTGTTCCCATTCCTGGCGCAGCGTGGCGCCCATGGCGCCCAGCGTTTCGGTCCAGGCGGCCAGGCGTTGCTGATCGCGCGAGGCCAGTTCCGATTGCAGCAAGGTGTGCGAATCGTTCAGCGTGCGCAACAGCGATGCCGAGTGTTTTTCGAAGCTGGCGGCGGCAGCCGTCAGCGCTTGCAGATTGTCGCCTGCCAGCTTTTCGCTGACGTGTTCCTGGCGCGACAACGCCGCCGTCCAGGCCTCGGACAGGTTGCCCGACGACGCTTCCAGCCGCGCCGACACACCGTCCAGCAAGGCAGCCGAGCGCTGTTCAAAGGTTTCGGCAAAGCGGTCCAGCGAGGCGCGCAGATCTTGCGCCAGCGTCTCGCTGGCGCGTTGCTGGCCGGCCAGCGCCTGGTTCCAGATGTCGGCCACATTGCTGGTGGACGCCTGGAAGCCCGAGGTCAGGCTGCTTAGTTGCTGCTGCACGGCCTGGGCCACGGTGTCTTGCAGGCTGGCGGTTTCGCGCGACAGGCTTTCCATCGTGGCTTGCACCACCGGCTGCAAGGCAACGCCGGCAGAGCGCGCGCTTTCGGCCACGCCTTCTTTCATGGACTGCTCCATGACGGCAGCCAGGCGGGCGTACGCCGCCTCGGCTTTGCCCTGGAACGCGTCCTGGCTGGCCAACTGGCGTTCGTTCAGGGAACGCGTCTGCTGTTCCATGCCCTGCATCATGGCTTGCAGGCGGTCAACCAGCGTGGGCATGGCTTCGGCCTGGCGCTGCATGACTTCGGCCTGGCGTTGCAGCAGCTTGAACGATTCTTCGCGCTGATAGCTTTGCGAGTACACGCGCAGCGTGGTGGCGATCTTGGCGTCAAGCAGCTGCGCGGCCTGCACGCGTTCGCGGCGGCACAGCGCGGCCAGCAGGCCCAGCATGGCGGATGTGGCTACGCCGGCAATCGAGGTGCCGAACGCAAAGCCCAGGCCCTTGACCGGCGCGGCGAGCGAGGCGCGGATGGCGCCCAGGTCAGTGGCGCTTTCCAAGGCCATGCCGGTGCCGCGCAGCGTCACGACCATGCCTAAAAAGGTGCCCAGCATGCCCAGCAAAACCAGCAGGCCGACCAGATAAGGGGCCAGCGCCGGGCCGGGCAAACCCACCCGTTCGCCTTCCACGCGCAGCCGGACGGCGTTGCGCAGGCTGGCCGGTAATTGGTCCAGCCACGAGGCCAGGCTGGCCGGCGGTTCGTTCAGTGACGTGCTGGCGCGCGCCAGTCCGCTGGTGGCCTGCTGATACCGCAGCAGTTCCCAAGCGCCCGCCAGATAGCAGATGCCGATCAGCAGCGTCACGGCCAGCGCCAACGGGTTCGTCCCCGCATAGCCCGCGCCAATCCAGCCCACAACGGCCAAGCCGGCCACAAATACAACGAAATTGATCAGAGTCTTGGACATGGTGTCCTGGTTAGCTGGCGCGAAGGGCGGCAAGCAGCCCTTCGACCGGTTGTAGTCGAACATCCAATTCGGCAAGCAGGACGCTGCGCATATCCTTGCGGAAAACGTCCAGCCAGGCGCCGGGGGTGACAGGCGGTGTTGCGGTTGCCGGCGCGGGCGCCTTGCCGTTGCCGTTATCCAGCTTGGCGGCGCCATCGGTGGGCGGTGTAGCGTCGGCTTCGGCAGCGGGTGCGTCCACAGACGCATCCACGGGCGCCAACGCCGCCGCCTCGGCCATCCGCAAGCGCTCGAAATGCCCCTGCAAAAGCTTGGGGATCGCGCCGAACAGCGCGCGTTCCTTGGGCAGCAGCGCCCGGTCCATGATGGCGTCCACCACGGCCAGACGGGTCATCTCGCCATTTTTGGCCGCGACCATTCCGCGCAGACGGCTGCGCAAGTTGCCCACGCTGGTTTCCATCGTGTGCTGCAACGACAGGTAGCGCTGGCGAAAATTCGAGTAATCGGCCTCGGCCTGCTCGACGGCCGCCGACTTCTTGGCCGGCGCCTGTCCCGGCACGATCCGCTTGGCGCTTGTGGCTGCCGTGTCGCTGGCGATGGCGTCTGCCAGCGTCGTGCGAACGCGCGCGCATTCCCGCTCTTCGGCGCTGCTGAACATGCGCGCGCCGGGGGCGATCACCGGCGGGCTCGTGTTCAGGGCCGCGGACAATGCGATCGCGTCCGTCCAACCAAGCCACTGGCTCAAATGGTCGGACAACGATTGCCTGGATTCCGGAACGTCGACATCCGTCAGGCGAGTCAGCAAGCGAATGAGCGTCGGGCCGCTTAAACCTGTGCGCTGTGGGGCTTGCAACATACCACCAGAGTCAAAAAGGGGGGAGTTTACACGCTGGCGGGCCGCCCAAGGGTGGGGAACCATGGCGACCATGTAAATGGGGT
>NZ_LBHW02000020.1:0-107862 GCF_001005835.2 Achromobacter sp. LC458 | reverse complement strand
AAAAAACCGGCCACACACTGGCATCCCGCCGTACAAACGCCGCCACATCAAATGACGCATAACTACGCCGCACCGGTACCGCCGCCATCACCGCGCGCGCGCCGCCGACGTGGTCTTGGTCGGCGTGGGACAGCACCAGCACATCCAGCACATCGATACCGCGCGCCTGCATGAACGGCGCCACGACTCGATCGCCCGCGTCGCTGCCGCCGTAATGGCGCGGGCCGGCATCGAACAGCAGCGTCTGCGTTGCCGTTTCGACCAGGATGGCGCTGCCCTGCCCCACGTCCAGGGCCGTCATGCGCCAATGGCCGGGTTCGGGCTTGTCCGGCCGCCAGCACAGCAGGGGCAGCATGCAGACCCAGCCAAGGTGTCGCGCTGGCCAGCCGCGCACCTGCAAGGCCCAGACCATGCCGGATACCGCGACCAGCAGCCAAGGCCAAGGCGCCGCAGCCACGGCAAAGCTGGCCCAATCAGCATTACCTACCCACGCCACCGGGGCCATCGTGTAATCAAACGCCGCCAACCCCACCTGGCCGACCCACGCGGCCACCGCCTGCGCACCGGGGACCACGGACAGCGCCGCGCACAGCAACGCCAAGGGCGTGACGATGAACGTCACCGACGGAATTGCCACGGCATTGGCCAGGGGCGATCCGACCGATACCTGATACACCAGAAACGCCAGCAGCGGCGTCAGGCCCAGTGTGACCAGCAGCTGTAAACGCGTCGCTTGCGCCAACCGGCTTGCCCAACGGCGGCGCCAGCCCGCCTCGGCATCAAACGGCAGCTCGGCAATGCGCAGCAATATCGCCACCGCGCCGAAAGACAGCCAGAACCCTGCCGACAACGGCGCCCACGGGTCCAACGCCACCACGCCCGCCCCAGCGCACGCCAACACCCTGCCCGCCGTGAGCGGCAGCCGCGACATCACCGCCGCCAGCACCACCGACAACATGAAGAACGTGCGCCGGGCCGGCACGCCCCATCCCGCCAGCAGGCAATACAGCAGCGCCACCACGGCCGCCGCCGCGCCGCCGGCCACACGCGACGGCACGAATTCCGGCAAGCCCGTCCCGCGCCATCGGGCCCGCCGCCACCCGGCCGCCACCAGCACGCCCGCGATACCCGCGATAGACGTCACGTGCATGCCACTGATCGACACCAAATGCGTAATGCCGCTGCGGTTGAAGATGCGCCAGTCATCGCGCGCCACGCCCGCTTGGTCGCCAATGGCCAAAGCAATCAGCACTGGTGCATAACGGTGTTCGCCCAAGGCTTGCCGCAAACCCACGCGCACGTGGTGTCGCGCCCGTTCGATGGCCACCCCTGCCGACGCCCAAGGCTTGTCATCCAACAACTGCGGCCGCCCACGCACCGTGCCCACCGCCCGCAAGCCCCGCGCGAACATGCGCCCTTCCGCGTCCGGCCCTACCGGGTTCAGTACGCCATGCGGCCGCCGCAACACAAGCGCCATGCGCCAGATCTGGCCCGGCAGCAGTGCGGGCAGTGGCACGGTCGCACCGGGCGGCGCTTGCCATGTGACCTGGATGCGAGACGGAATGCCCGGGCGCGCGGGCTCGGCTCGTTCGGCAATGAAGCGATGATGCCGGTCATCGCCATCCGGCAGCTCGGCTACGCGCAAGGCCAGGCGGGAGACTTGGTCCTGATGCAAGTCCGCCAGTGAATCGTCAAGGCGCAGGTGCGCTTGAAGGCACGCGTTAAGCGTGCCGGCGCAAAGGCCAAGCACAAGAGCACAGACAACGCGCAAAGAACCGGCGCGGCATCGCAGGCGATCCGCAGCCGCAACGCCGACCGAAACGACGGCCAAAACAACGGCCAAAACGACGGCCGCAACGACGACCACAACGACGGCAGCAACGCCCCCCGCTATGCCTGTCAGCGACAGAACGAAGGCGCCGGGCAATACCGGGAAGCACTGCACCCACGCCGCGCCGCCCACGAACGCCAGGCAAAAAGAACGACCAGTGATGTCCGCCTCCTGAAACCAGAAGCGTAGGACAAGCCGGCCGTAGGGCAATCACCGAATGAACGTTTTTATCCACCTCGGTTTGCCGCAAGCAGGCGCCTTGCCACGCAAGCCGCTCACAAACTTGACCCCCCATCCACCACCATCAAACACCCCGTGACATAAGCCGACTCGTCAGACGCCAGAAACAGCGCCGCGTTCGCAATATCCCACGGGCTGCCCTGGCGTCCCATCGGGCACCTGGCGTCCCGAGCCTTATGCCCTTCTTGCGCCGCCTCACTGCTTGCATACAGCGCGTCGGCATGCGGCGTGCGGATCATGCCGGGGATGATGCAGTTGCACCGCACCTGATCCGCCGCGTACTGACGGGCGATGACCCGCGTCATGTGGTTGACCGCCGCTTTTGCCGTGCTGTACGACAGGAATTGCATCGGGCTCCATTTCAGGCTTGCGGTTGACGACACGTTGATGATGGCCCCGCCGCCGCGCGCCTTCATTTGCGGCAGAAAGGCGCGCGCCATCGCCATGGAGCCGCGCACGTTGACCGTCATGACGCGGTCCCACTCGTCGTCCTGCACGGCGAGCAGGTCGCCCTGGATTTCGATGCCGACATTGTTGTGCAGGATATCGATGCCGCCAAAGCGCGATGCCACGTCTTGCGCCACCCGCGCGATTTGCGCCGAGTCGGTAACGTCGAGCTCGATAGCCTCCGCCACGCCGCCTTCCGACCGGATCTGCCGGGCGGTCTCTTGCGCGGCGGCCAAGGACCGGTCGGTGCAGATGACCGCTGCCCCCTCTCGGGCGAAGCGAATCGCACAGGCTGCGCCATTGCCGGCCTGGTCGGCGGCGGAAAACGAATTTCTTAACGTTCCGGCGCCCGCTACCAGCGCCACTTTTGATGCCAGACGCATGATCCGACTCCTGCGCTCAGTCGCGCGTGAACTCGGCGCCGCCCTTGGGGCGGATATAGCGAGGGATGGGCAAGCCGGCCTTCTTGGCCGCGTCGATAATCGAGTCCTCGATGGCGCCGGCATCGCGGATGTTGGCGAACTGGCCGTCGATGAAGTTGATGTTGGCGCCGAACACCACCATGAATCCTTCGGCCGGCTCCTTGGCGTCCTCGGGTACTGAAAAGGTGTGAACGGACCCGCCCGGCTCGTACAGATAGCTGCCGGCCGTCTGCACGTCGTTGGGATACTCCAGGTAGTTCCACTGCCCCTTGGTGGTGTAGAAGTGGACGACGCCCGTATGAAAGTGCGTGGGCAGGCGGGTGCCCGGCGCGAACTTGCCGTACAGCACCCACACGCCGTTTTCCCGATCCAGGAACAACGGAATGATCGACGAGCCCGGGGCGGCGCCTGGCAGCTGGACGCCGTCTTCGATGTTGACGGTCAGCAGGCGATCTTGATGGGTGACGGTGTACGGTAGTGTCATGAGCGTTCCTGATAAGGGTGTAGGGTCAAGACGGCGCTGCGGGCGCGCACGATTCGCGCAATATCAGCTGCGTCTTGATAACGATGCGATCGCCTTGCGCGGGCGCGCTCTGGCGATCAAGTTGCTTTAGGACCAGTTGTGCCGCGCAAGTGCCCACCGCCTCAAGGTCCCAACTAAGCGAGGTGATGGCCGGGCTGAACAGCTGAGACAGATCGGTGTCGCCAATACTGATCACGCTGATATCGTTGGGCACCGCGTCTCCGGTATGACGCAGGGCTTGCAGCACGCCGGACAAAATTCTGGTCCCCAGGCACACAAACGCGGTGGGTCGATTCGCGTGCGACAGCAGCGACATCGCCTCCGAAAACGCAAACTGCATGGCGGACTGTTCCGCCCGGATCAGCGCCGGGTCAGGAACCATGCCGCGCTCTTTGAACGCCTGGCGAAAGCCCGCGATACGCTCTTTGCCGGTGCGCAAATCCGTACCCGGCGTCAACAGCGCAATCCGTGTGTGGCCCAGGTTCAGCAGATACTGGGTCGCCTGGAACGCCCCCGTTGCATGATCCACATGGATACCGACGGACGAATCGCCAAACTCCCGGTCCAGCGCCACAACGGGAACTTCTTGAGACAGCTTGTCGATTAGCTCGGCGGATTCTTTTTCGCACGGGCCCAGAATCAACGCGTCAACACGCCGGCCGCGAAAGATGTCGATCAGCGACGCTTCGCGACGCCTTTCGTTATGCGTGCTGGCCACCAGCAACGAATAGCCTTCGGCCTGTAGCGCGGTCTCGGTGGCCGTGATGATGCGCGCGTACAGCGGGTTGGCCAGGTCGGACACCAGCAGCCCGATCACGCCCGAGGACTTTGTGCGCAGGCTTCTGGCCACGGCATCCGGGC
This sequence comes from Achromobacter sp. LC458, assembly GCF_001005835.2. NCBI lineage: Bacteria > Pseudomonadati > Pseudomonadota > Betaproteobacteria > Burkholderiales > Alcaligenaceae > Achromobacter > Achromobacter sp. LC458. The sequence continues at coordinate 103,538 of NZ_LBHW02000020.1, read as the reverse complement.
GATAGTCCAGGCTGCGTACCGCCTGCTCGACCGCCGCGATGGCGGCCTCGCTGACACGGCCGGTGCGGTTCAGCGCGCGCGACGCCGTGCCCAGGGATACCCCCGCTTTCTTGGCGACGTCGCGTATGGTGATTCGAGTGCTTCGGTCTTTCATGATGTTGGTTTTGTCTGTGCCGGAAGTGGCTAACATACACCGTCTTCGGCACCGGGCCGGCTAGGTGCGCGGGCGTATCGGCGCGGACCCATCCCAGGTTTCAGCCGCCCTTCTGATCTCGTCGAAATATTCGCCCTTGCCGCCTTTCATTTCAGACACTTCGATCATGCCGCTGGGCAAATCAGGATGCACGAAGTACGCGAAGCGGCCGCGCAGGCCCATCCTTCCGCCGTGCCCTTCTTCGTAGCCGCTGCCACGCAGCCGGTCGCAAAACTCGTCGAAGTTGTCCAGCGTCCAGAACGCCACGTGCTGCGCGCATTCCCCGCTTGCACGCAGGGAATCCAGATAAAGCGATGGCGCCTCGTCTCGTTGCTGGATCAGCTCGATTTGCAGGTCGCCGGAATTGGCCAATGCAATCGACAAGCGCGGTGGTTGCGAGACCTGGCCGCGATATCGGAATTCAGTGGTCCCGACCTCTTCCTTGTAGAACCAGGGCCCGACGCCTAGCACCTCGGACCAGTGGCGCATGGCCTTTTCAATGTCGCGGACTACATAGCCCACTTGCCGGACGCCGCCAAAAAGCTTGCTCATTGATGTTCCTTAATTCATGTGGGCGCCGCCGTTGATATCCAACGTCGTGCCGGTGATGTAGCTGGAAAGGTCGCTGGCCAGGAACAGGCAGCCGCCCGCGATTTCGTGTGGGCGTCCGGCGCGACGCAGCGGCCAGGCTTGCGCGGCGTCGTCCTTGCTTTCATCCGAGCGTCCGGTGCGCGAAAAGTCCGTTGTGATCAGGCCTGGCGCAATCGCGTTGGCGCGGATCTTGTATTCGCCGAATTCCTTGGCCATGGCGCGGGTAAGGCCCTGCACGCCCGCCTTGGCGGCGCAGTAATGGGCGCCGCCGAAGATGCCGCCGCCGTTTTGCGCCGACAGCGACGAAATGGAAATGATGCTTCCCCCGGCGCGCTGAACCATGAAGGGGATGACCGCTTGGCTCAGGTTGAAAACGCCGGTCAGGTTGACCCGCAGGATGCGTTCGAAGTCGGCGGGGGTGATGTCCCGGAACGTGGCTTTCTGCGTGATCGCCGCGTTGTTCACCAGCACGTCGACGACGCCGCCGGACCAGGCGGCCACCTTGTCGATGGCAGCGCGACATTGCTCGTCGCTGCCCACGTCGCAAGCCAGCGCAAGCAGCTGAGCCGCCGGGGCGCCCAGGTCCGCCGCGCTTTCCTGTATGCGTGCCTCGTCAACGTCCAGGATCGCCACGCGCGCGCCATGCTCAAGAAAGAGCTTTGCGGTGGCTTTACCGATGCCTTTGGGGTGCGCGGCCCCCGAGATGACGGCCACGCGGTCTTGAAGCAGTTTCATAGTGTCTCGTGCAGGAAAGGGGGCAACGCGACGGCTCGTTGCCACAACCAAGGAACCGTCTATTGCGGCGTAATGCCGGCTTCTTTCGCCACCACGCGCCACGCTTCGATGTCGGCCACATTTGCCCTTTGATGTGCGGGCCCGGCAACGTACCGAGCCGAAATGCCAAGGCCAAGCAACTTGTCGATCACTTCCTGTTCCTTCAGCACCTTTTCCAAGGTGCCGGACAGGCGATCGACGATGGGCTGGGGCGTGCCGGCGGGCACGTACATCGCCCAATTCAGGTCGCGGTCAAAGTCGATGCCCTGTTCCTTGTAGCTGCGAACTTCCGGCACGCTGGGCGAACGCTTGGTACAGACGGCCAGCCCCTTCACCTTGTGTTGCGTGACCATTGGCGTGGCGGTGGCCATGTCGACAAAACCCAGGTCGATATGCCCGCCCATGATGTCCGTCATGATCTGCGTGGTGCCCTTGTAGGGCACGTGCTGCATCTTCAGGTTGCCCTTCTGCACCATGACTTCGCCGCAGAAGTGCCCCGTTGAGCCGATGCCCCAGCTTGCGTACTGGATAGGGTCCTTGCGGGATTCCGCCAGTTTCTTCAGCCCTTCAATATCGTTGGCCGGGAAGTTGTTGTTCGCGACCACCATGATGGCCGAATTGCCGATGGCGCCCAGCGACGTAAAGCTCTTGATCGGGTCATACGGCAGGTCCTTGTAGACCGACGGAGACAGGATGTGCGTGGTCATCCCCCCGATGGTGATCGTGTAGCCGTCCGGCGCCGAGCGGGCCACGGCGGCGATGCCGATCGTGCCGCCCGCGCCGGGCTTGTTCTCGACGATGACGGGCTGCTTCAGTTCGGCTGAAAACCGCTCTGCCAGAATCCGGCCCAAGGTGTCGCCACCGCCGCCGGCCGAGAACGGCAACAGCATGCGAATCGGGCGATTCGGGTAGTCGTCGGCATGGGCCGCGCCCATGCCCAGCAAGGTCAGCAGCGCGGCTGCAACGGACAGCTTCTTCATTGTTGTCTCCTCGGATTTATCTCCGGGTGCAGCGCCTGACCGGCCTGCCCGGTTTTTTCTGTAGAACGCATTGGCCCAACCCGGTTGCCCGCCTCCTGAACGGAACAACCGCTACCGCTACCGCTATCCCTACAACAACCCGAGCGAACGCAGCTTGGCGTTCTGACAGGTGTACGGACGCTCGCAGATCACCTTGGCCGAGTTCGGCGCGAATTCGAACGTGGCCGCCATGCGAACGCGAAACTGGCGTCCCGTCGGCTCGTACGTCTTGCCGTCAACAGTGAACGGGCCGGCATGCGTGCCGGAAAGCCAGAATTCCACCAGGACGATGTCCGTGCCCTCGGCGGCGGCCACCGCGATGATCTCGTTCTTCAAGTCGGGAAACGAGGCCCGCGACGACTCGAAATACCCCATGACTTCGCTCTCGCCGTCAAAGACCGCACCACTGGAGTGCATCTCGTATCGGGGATGTTCGAAGGTGTCGATGACCTTGTCCCACTCCTGAACGCATTCCAGCGCCATGTGGTCAACGACGGTCTTCACGCGTGCAGCCTGCAACTCGGTACTCATGGAAACCCTCTTTTGTGGAAACGTTTCCGCAAATTATGGACGCGGTGTAAGTCCATAAAAAGCTAGGGATTACGATAATTAGTGGAAACGATAACGCAGCCCGGTCCGACGAGGCGGCGCTCGGGACCGGGCTGCGCGTGAGGGCGGGCTTGAACGGTTGGGGCGGTAAGGGGAAACGTTGTTACGGCTGCTGCGCACCGTCAGGCAGAAGTTCGCGATGCAGCATCACCACGTGCGCTGACTCCTGCCACTTTGGATACCGATCCAGCACCAACGGATCATGCCCCGGCACGACATGCTGCTCGGACTGCGCCGCGCCAAACAGCTTGGCGTATCCCGACAGCATCTGGGCCGTGTTGTAGACGATGGGAAACGGCCTGCCCTGCCCCATGTTTTCGTAGTAGTGGCTGGCGTCGGACGCCAGCACTACCCAGCCGCGTTCGGTATGCACGCGCACCGCTTGCAGGCCTTTCGTGTGGCCGCCGATATGCAGCAGTTCCAGGCCCGGCAACAACGTGCCGTCGCCGTCATGAAACTGCACCCGGCCGTCGTACACGCGCCGCACCAGCGTGACCACGTCTTCCACCGCGTAGGCATGCCGCAGCGGTTCAAAGCACATGCAACGGCCGGTAGCGTAGTCAAGCTCATCGTCTTGCACGTGAAAGCGCGCCTGCGGCAACAAGTCCAGGTTACCCGCATGGTCGTAATGCAGATGGGTCAGCACCACGTGCTGCACGTCTTCTGGCTGCACGCCCAGTTGGGCCAGGGCCGAGATCGGGCACTGGATCAGCTCACGCCGCCGCACCCGCGCCATGTCCGCATTGAACCCCGTGTCGACCAGAACAACGCGGCCCGCGCCGCGTATCAGCCACACGTAGAAGTCCATGGGCATGTCGCCATCATGCGGATCGCCGCCCAAGAAGTTGTCGCGTCGCTGGCGCGGCATGCGGGCGTAGCGGATGGCGTAGATTTCGTATTCGGGAAGAACGTTCTGCATCGCCAAGGCTCTCTTCATATGCCCAGATAGGCTTTCTGCACGAAGGGGTCGGCCAGCAGGTCGGCGCCCTTGCCGCTGCGGACCACCTCGCCATGTTCGAACGCATAGGCATGATGCGCCAGGCGCAGCGCCAGCCGCGCGTTTTGCTCCACCAGCACAATGGCGATGCCGCTGTCGCGGTTGATGCGCTGAATGGCGTCCGCGATTTCGGCCACGACCTTGGGCGCGATGCCCAACGACGGTTCATCCAGCATCAACAAGCGGGGTTGCGCCATCAGCGCGCGGCCGATGGCCACCATCTGCTGCTCGCCACCGGACAACGAGCCCGCCAACTGCGCACGCCGTTCCTGCACACGCGGAAACAGCGTGTAGACCTCGTCCAGCCGCGCGCGAACGCGGCTGCGCGACCTCACCCCATGCGCGCCGGCCATCAGGTTATCCAGCACGGTCATGCGGCCGAACAAGCGCCGCCCCTCCGGCGACAAGGACAAGCCGGCCGATACGCGCGCCGCCGAACCCAGCCGCGCGATGTCTTTCCCGTCGAACACAATGCGGCCGCCCGCGGCCGGCGCCAGGCCGATCAGCGCTTTCAAGGTAGAGCTTTTGCCGGCGCCGTTGGAGCCGACCAGCGCAACGATCTGGCCTTGTTCAACCGTAAAGCTGATGCCGCGCACCGCCTCCAGCGGCCCGTAGCGAACCTTCAGGTCCTGGACGTCAAGCATGGGCATAGTCGGGCGCTCCCAGATAGGCTTCGATCACGGCGGGGTTGTCGCGGATGGCTTGCGGCGTGCCCTCGGCGATTTTTTCTCCCTGCACCAGCACCACGATGCGATGGCAAAGTTCCATGACCAGCGCCATGTGATGTTCCACCAGCAGCATCGTCAGCCCTTCCTCGGATTGCAGGCGGCGCAGCAACCGCCCCAGCTCGTTGCATTCTTCATGGTTCAGCCCCGCCGCCGGCTCGTCCAACAACAACATGCGCGGCCGGCAGGCCAGCGCAACGGCGATGCCCAGCTTTTTCTGCAAGCCGTAGGCGAGCGATCCGGCCGCCGCGTCGCGCCAGCCTTGCAGGTCTAGCAGGACCAGCAGCCGGTCGACCTCCCGCGTCACTTCCGACGCCGGCAACAGATCCTGGTTACGCCCGGCCAGACGACGCAGCCAGGAATGCTGAATGCGCGACAGCATGCCGCGCCGGATGTTCTCGGCCACGGTGGCCTCGGGATAGGTCGAGGTGGATTGAAACGTACGAGCCAGCCCTCGCACCACGACACGGCTGGGCGGGCCGCCGGAAATATCACCGCCATCGAAATGCACGGAGCCCGACGACGGCGGCATCGTGCCGCTGATGACGTTGAAGGCCGTTGTCTTGCCCGCGCCGTTGGGGCCGATCAAGCCCACGATTGCGCCCGGCGCGATGGCGAAGCTGACGTTGCGCAAGGCTGCCAAGCCGCCGAAGCTGCGCGACAGGCCCTGCACCTGCAATAAAGGTGGATTCATGGGGACTCCTTGTGCCGACGCGATTGCCACGGCCCCGGCAAGCCGGCTAGGCCCGCCGGCAGAAAACGCAGGATCAGGATCAGCGCCGCGCCGTAAAAAATGTGCTGCGTTTGCACCGCCCCGCGAAACAGCTCGGGCAGCGGCGTCAGCACCATGGCGCCGATCAGCCCGCCCCATACTGAGCGGCGGCCGCCGATGACCAGCATGATGATGAAGCCGATGGATATGCTGGCGTTGAATGACTCGGGCGACACGTAGCCCACGTAACGCGCCTGCAAGGCGCCGCCCACTGCCGCCAGCGCGCAACCGGCCACAAATGCGCACAGCTGAATCCGGTGCACGCTAAGGCCTGTGGATTCGGCCAGGGCCGGGTTCTCGGCCACGGCGTCGATGGCGTGGCCGAATGGCTGCCTTGCCACCGCGCTCAACAGCGCGACGGAGCCCAGGGCCACGCACAGCGCCAGGCCGTAAAAACTGGCCCGCGTATCGAACACGATACCGGCCAGCGCGGCCGGCGGGATGCTGGCGACTCCGTTCGCGCCACCCGACCAGGATGACCCGTCCAGCAAAATCAGCCGCACCAGTTCCCCGAACGCAAACGTTACCAGCACGAAATAAACGCCTTTCAAGCGCAGGATGATCGCGCCCAATATCAGCGCCACACCCGCCGTCAACGCGACCCCCACCAAGGTGGACGGCAAAAAGCCCCAGCCCAGGTAGCGGGCGCCCAGCACCGAGCCGTAGGCGCCCAGCGCGACGAAGGCCGCGTGTCCCAACGACAATTGCCCGCAGCGTGCAATCAGCGCCAAGCCGTTGACGATCAGCACGTTCAGGCAGGTCAGCACCGCCAGATGTTGCGCGAACGGCCCGGCAAACCACGGCGTGCACGCGGCCACGGCCAACGCCGCCCACAACAGCCAGCGTAATGGCGCGGGCCGCGTCACGGCTGCATCAAGTGAAAGGTCCGTCATGGTTTATGCCTCCCCCCGGCCCAGCAAGCCCTTGGGCCGCACGACCAACATCACGATCACGACGGCGAAAATCAGCATGTCCGCCGTGCTGCTGTCGAACAGCAGGCTGCCATAGCTTTCCGCCAGGCCCAGCGCCATGCCCGCGAAAGCCGCGCCCGGGATGCTGCCCAGCCCACCCAGGATCACGACGATGAACGCCTTGAGCAGCGGCGTGGCGCCCACGAATGGCGACACCGAGAACAGCGGCGCCATCAGCGCGCCGGCCACCGCTGCCAGCCCTACCCCCAGGCCAAAACCCAGCGGGTAATAGATGCGCGAGCGGATACCCTGGATGCCGGCAATCTCAAAGTCCTCGACCACGGCGCGCAGCGCGCGGCCCGGCCGCGAGTGACGCAGGAAGCCATACAGCAAGGCCAGCGCCAGCAAGGCGAACACCACCACGTACACGCGCGACAACGGCACAACGAGCTTGCCCATGCGGGCGGTGCCCTGCGCCACGGCGGGCATGGACAAGGGGTCGGGGCCGAAGAACATCAAGGCCAGGTTTTGCAGGATCATCGCCAGGCCGATGGTGGCGATCATGCCGTTCAGTTCGTCCCGGCGAAACGGCTTGAGCACGCCCCATTCCAGCACCGCGCCGCCGACCACCGACAACGCAAAGGTCAGCGCCACGGCAGGCAGAAACGAGAAGCCCGCCTGGGTCGTCAGGTAGTAGGCGCCAAAAGCGCCCAGCATGTAGAACTCGCCGTGGGCAAAGTTCACCATCCGCATCACGCCGAACACCAGCGTGAAGCCCACCGCCATCAACAGATACAGCAATCCCACGATCAAGCCGTTGATCGTGGCCTGCGTCAGCAAAATGCTCCAATCCACGTGGCATCCCCCGCCGCGCTAGCGGCATCCCTCGACGGTGCAGCGCGCGCGGATCACCTCGCGGCCATCCTTGACCTCGGCCACGTAGAACGGCGCGTTCAACTGATGGTTGATGCCGTACATGGCCTTGCCCGTCCAGCTAAGCTTGCCCAGTGATCCGTCAAAGCCTTCCAGCTTTTCCAGTTCGACGCGCACGCGGTCCGTGTCTTCCACCGTGCCGGCGCGGCGCATGGCTTCGAACAGCATGTTGGTGCCGTCATAAAACGCGGGGCTGAAGCCGTTCATCGCGTGCTTGTACTTGGCGGCATACCGCTGGGCGTAGGCCTTGGTAGCGGGCAGCTCGGGATCGATCGGCGTATGGACGAACATGCCCTCGGTAGCCGCCTTGCCGGCCACGTTGACGATTTCCTGCGTGGCCGGGCCGCCAGTACGCACGATGCGTCCTTCAAAGCCCAGTTCGCGCGCCTGCTTCACGATCAAGCCGGCGGTGGTGGGCGAATTGCCGTCCAGTTCGATGGCGTCGATGCCGCGCGCCATCATGCGCGTCAGCACGGGCACGAAGTCGACCCGGTCGCGTTCGAAGAATTCCTTGACGGACAAGGCCGCGCCCGCCCTCTTGTAGGCAGCTTCCAGGTCCAGCGCAATCTGCTGCCCGGTTTCGTCGTTGGGGAACAGCGCCCCCACCTTGCGCAGGCCTTGCGACTTGACCAGCCAGTCGATCTGCGGCTGCGAAACCTCGGCCGTGGTGACGTTGGGACGGAACGTAAAGGGTTTGTCCGCGGCCAGCGCCTTGGCGGTAAAGCCCAGCGTCATGACGATCACTTTGTTCTTTTCCGTCATGGGCTGGATGGCCAGCACCGGCGCCGATCCCACCGGGCCGATCACATAACGCACCTTGTCCTCGAACACCAGCCGGTTGGCCACGGTGACGGCTTCGTTGGCCTGGTACTTGTCGTCGTAGGCCACCACCTGCACGCGATACTTCTTGCCGCCCACCTCCAGTCCGCCCGCCTCGTTCACCTGGTCCGCCGCAATCTCGGCGGCGTTTTTCATGCCCTGCCCCCAGGCGGCGCCGGCGCCGGACAGCGTGACCAAGGCGCCAAGCTTGAGTGTGCCTTGTGCCTCTTGCGCCTTGACGGCGGGAACCGCGGCCAGCGCAAAGATGCCGGCCAGAATGATCGGATAACGCATGATGCCTCCTGTGAGTCGCGGGCAATGCCGCCCGTCGTTGTTGCCGCGCTATAGGCGGGCGATGGCGTCCAGCACCGGCAATATGTAGCCGCGAAACTGCTGTGGGTTCTCGCTCATGGGGAAATGCCCCAATTCGCGCATGATGGTGACCTGCGCACCGGGAATACCGGCGGCGGTGCGCAAGGTGTCTTCGGGCGTGCACGAAAAGTCGTATTCCCCCGTCAACAGAAATAGCGGACAACGCTCGGTGCGGATGCCGTCCAGCCGGCCCCGCAAATCGCCGTCGACACGGTAGAAATACAGGTCGCCGCGAAACACGCCGGGGCCGCCCTGCATGTATTGCCACAAGGTTTCGTGGCGATAGACGTCCGGCGACTGCGGCGCCACCAAGCCCGATACCAAGGCCGCGCAGACCTCGCCGCCATGGACGTCGCCGCGATGCAGCCACGAGGTGTCGTACCAGGGCTGCTGGAAATCAGCCGCTTCGACTCCGATCAACGCGCGAAAACGTTCGGTGTGCTGATGCGCCAGCTGCAACACGATGCGTCCGCCGATCGAGCAGCCGATCAGCGCGGGGCGATCCAGCGCCAACGCCTGGCAGAACGCCATGACCGTTTCCACATAACGTTCGGTGGACAAGCGATATTCCTCGTCCTGCCAGCCGGCCGGCGGGTAGGACTTGCCGTGCCATGGCATGTCGAAAGCAATGACGCGATAGCGCGACGTGATGTCCGCATCGCACAGCATGTGGCGGTACTGGCGGCTGTCGGCGCCGGCGGTGTGCAGGCAGACCAGCGGGATGCCCTCGCCCGCTTCTTCGAAGTAAACACGGCAAGGCTTGCCGCCGATGTCGATGTGCACATAACGGCCAACGATGGGTTCCAGGGCGGCGTTCATGCGTGCGCCTCGCGGCCCCTGGCCAGCAGATCCTTGACGAACTGCAAGTGCGCCATCAAGGGTTGCAAGTTGCCTTCGATAGCCAGTTCGCCGCGCTTGCTCAGCGCAAAGATGTCATGCCAGCCCGCATCCGGCACGGCTTGCCAGAAGCGCGACCAGGCGGCGGCAGAGGCGCGCAGCGATACGTCGCAGGAAGGCAGCGGCGCAGCGGGCGCGTCGGCGCTGGTGACCCGGCCGTCGCGAATGCGTACAAGCAGCGGCGCATCGCCGACCCGCACCAGCAGGTCCATATCGACCTGGCGCGGCCGCGAGAACGACAACGCGCGGCTACGGAATCGATGCGCAAGCTGCGCGTCCGACGCGTGTTGCGCTGGCGTGGCGTGGTTTTCCATTGTCTCTTCCCGCTTATGTTGTTCTTATGTGCAGAACGTATATTCTTTCTATAAGAACATTCTAAGTATCGAAAACTTCCCCTGTCAACACGGGGAAGTACGAGCCGAAGGCTATTCAGGCGACAACACCCGCCAATCGTCCGCCAGCGTCAGCGGGCAATCCGTCAGGTCCTGCAAGGCGTCAAACCGCAGCCCCGCCACCATCGCGATCACTCGCATGCCATCCGGCAGCACATCGATGATGGCCAGATCAGAATAGATGCGGTCGACCACGCCCGCACCAGTCAGTGGATAAGTGCATTCGCGCACGATCTTGGGCCGCCCATCCTTGGTCACGTGGTCCATCGTGATGTAGACCTGGCGCGCGCCGGCCACCAGGTCCATCGCGCCGCCCACGGCCGGAATCGTGCCCAGCGCACCGGTGTCCCAGTTGGCCAGGTCGCCGCGCGCGGACACCTGGAATGCGCCCAGCACCGTCAGGTCCAGATGGCCGCCGCGCATCATGGCGAACGACACCACGTGGTCGGTAATGGATGCGCCCGGCAACAAGGTGACCGCTTCTTTGCTGGCGTTGATCAGGTCCAGGTCCAGCGGCGCGTCGGGATCGCCCGGCCCCATGCCGACGATGCCGTTTTCGGTGTGCAGGATCACATCGCGGTCGGCCGGTAAAAAGGCCGATACCAGCGTCGGTATGCCGATGCCCAGGTTCACATAGGCGCCATCCGGAATGTCCTGGGCCACCAAGCGTGCAATCTGGCGTCGATTCAGCTTTTCATATTCCATGATCGCGCTCCACCTGCACCACTCGTTTAACGAAAATTCCCGGCGTCATGACGTGTTCGGGCGGGATGGCGCCCAGCTCCACGATGCTGTCCACCTGCGCCACCGTGGTGGTGGCCGCCATGCACATCACCGGCGCGAAATTGCGCCCGGCATAGCGGTACACCAGATTGCCCCAGCGGTCTGCCGTGCGCGCCTTGACGAAAGCAAAGTCGCCCTTCAACGGGGCTTCCAGCACGTACCCAACGCCGTCTATCACGCGCGTCTCCTTGCCTTTCGCCAAGGGCGTGCCAAAGGCGGTCGGCGTGAAAAACGGCCCCAGCCCCGCGCCCGCCGCGCGCATGCGCTCGGCCATCGTGCCCTGCGGCACGCATTCCAGCTCGATTTTTCCCGCGTGATAGGCCTCGGCGAAGGCGGCGGCATTTGGGTTCTTGCGATCCGACGAACGCGCAAACGAGCAGACCATCTTGCGCACCCGGCCTGCTCGCACCAATTGGCTCAGGCCACGTTCGCCATTGCCGGCGTTGTTATTGACGATGGTCAGGTCGCGCGCGCCTTGGTCAAGCAGCGCGCAAACCAGTTCGGTCGGTACGCCCGAGGCGCCAAAGCCGCCGATCAGAATCACCGCGCCGTCTTGCACGCCGGCCACCGCGGCGGCCAGCGTATCGACTGTTTTGTCCAGCATGAAAATCCCTTTTCTAAGAAAGGCGCAAGGCCGGCGTCAGCGCGTGGACGGGCCGCCAAGGATGGCGGTGGACTGGCTGGACAATGTGCCGCCGTTGCCGTGTACCAGCGCAATATCCGCGCCGGGCACCTGGCGTTCGCCCGCCTGCGCCCGCAGCTGACGCACGGCTTCTATCACCAGGAAAATGCCGTACATGCCGGGATGCACGCACGACAAGCCGCCGCCGTTCGTGTTCACCGGCAGACGCCCACCGGGCGCAATGCCGCCGCCCTGCACAAAGGCGCCGCCTTCGCCCTTTTTGCAAAAGCCCAGGTCTTCCAGAAACAGCAGCGTGTTGATCGTGAAGGCGTCATAAAGCTCGGCCACGTCCACGTCCGCCACGTTCAAACCAGCCATGGCCAGCGCGCGCTTGCCGGATTCCGCCGCCGCCGTCACGGTCAGGTCTTCCATGGAGGAAATCTGCCGGTTCCACACCGCCGTGGCGCTGCCCAGCACGTACACGGGAGGCTGCGGCAGCTGGCGGGCGCGGTCGGCGCGCACCATCACGTAGGCGCCGCCACCGTCGCTGACCAGGCAGCAGTCGCGCACCGTCAATGGATCCGAGACCGGGCGCGAACTCAGCACGTCCTCGATCGATAAGGGGTCGCGCATCGCGGCCTCGGGGTTCAGCGCCGCCCAAGCGCGCGCCGCGACGGCCACTTCGGCCAGCTGTTCGCGGGTTGTGCCGTATTGATGCATGTGGCGGGCGGCGGCCAACGCGTAGGACGTCACGGGCTGTAGCGGCGAATACGGATGTTCGAATGGTTGGGGGTCCAGCAACGTACGCGCCTTGATGCCTTCCTTGCGGCCGAACGTGGCGGTCTTTTGCGTGCTGCCATAGCAAACCAGCACCGCATTGCATTGCCCGGACGCCAATGCCATCACCGAGGGCAGCAGGTGCGAGACAAAGCTGGACCCACCCAGCATCGTGGCTTCGATATACCGAGGACGCAGGCCCAGGTATTCGGCAACGGGCATGCTCCACATCGTGGCCGATGAACTGCATGTGGCCAGCCCGTCGATATCCTTCATGGTCAGCCCGGCATCGGCCACTGCCCGCGACGCGGCCTGGGCCAGCACTTCCATTTCGGTGTAGCCGTGCGCTTCGCCCAGGCCCGCGTGCCCGACCCCGGCAATGGCGACCCGGCCGCGCAGTGATTCCAGCGTCATCATGCGGCCTCCACAGGCTCGAACACCACCAGCGGCTCGGCCGCATCCAACAACACCCGCGCCTTGACCGGCATGCCGATCCGCAGCCGTTCCAACGGCACGCCGTCCACCCGGCTCATCATGCGCGCGCCCTCGTCCAGATCGATCAGCGCCACGTTGTAGTCGCCGCCCGCTTCCGCCTTGCGCCGCACGATGCTGAACGAATAGACCGTGCCGGTGCCCGCGGGCTCGATCCACGCCAGGTCCGTCGCGCCGCAGTGCATGCACAGTGTGCGGGGAAAGAACTGATGCCGCTCGCATGCCCTGCAACGTTGAATTTGAAAACGGCCTTTGGCCAACGCGGCAAAGTACTGTTCCTGTGGCCCCCGCGACAGGGCCTCGGCTTGTTCCGTATGCATTGCTGTCTCCTTCTATTTGTTCTGAGTCGCCGCGCCCGATGTCACGGCGCGGCGGGCCAACGATTTACAAGTCCGCAAAGCGCTTGCCCTGCGCCACCAGGCGTTCCAATAACGGGGCGGGCTGCCAAAGCTCGCCGTGTTGATCGTGAAAGCGCCGGATCGTGGCCAGCACATTCGGCAGGCCTTGCTGGTCGGCATAAAACAGCGGGCCGCCCCGATGCGCCGGAAAGCCGTAGCCGTTGACGTAGATGACGTCGATATCCGACGCGCGGCGGGCGATGCCCTCTTCCAGGATGCGCGCGCCTTCGTTCACCAGCGCGCACATCGTGCGCTGCACGATTTCCTCGTCGGTGATGTCGCGTCGCACGATGCCGTCCTGGCGCGCGCATGCCTCGATCAACGCCAACACCCGCGCGTCTTCCAACGGCTCACGGCTGCCCGCTGCGTAGCGATAAAAGCCGGCGCCCGTCTTCTGCCCAAAGCGCCCTTGTTCGCACAGGCTGTCGGCCACGCGCGAATAGCGCAGGTGCGCCGGCCGGGTCGATGCGGTGCGCTTGCGAAACGCCCAGCTGATGTCCAGACCCGCCATGTCCGCCATGCGCAGCGGCCCCATGGCCAGCCCAAAACGCTGCAAGGCGCCGTCCACCTGCGACGGCGACGCACCCTCTTCCAGCAGAAAATGCGCCTCGCGCGTGTAAGGGCTGACCATGCGGTTGCCGACGAATCCGTCGCATACGCCCACCAGCACCGGCAACTTGTCCATGCGGCGCGCCAGCTGGAACACCGAGGCGATGACGTTGCCATCCGTCTGGCCACCCTTGACCACTTCCAGCAAGCGCATGACGTGGGCCGGGCTGAAGAAGTGCATGCCTAACACCTGGGCGGGCCGACGCGTAAAGCCGGCGATCTTGTCGATATCCAGACGCGACGTGTTCGAGGCCAGAATCGCCAACGGCTTGCACACCGCGTCCAGCGCGGTGAAGATCTGTCGCTTGACGTCCATGTCCTCGAACGCGGCTTCGATCACCAGATCGACATCGCGCAGATCGTCCATATCCAGTGACGGGCGGATGCGCGCCTGCCGTTCGTCCACCTGCGCCGCCGTCAGCTTGCCCTTCGCCGCCGTCGCGGCGTAGTTCTTGCGGATGGCCGACCAGCCGCGTTCCAGCGCCTGCGCATCGCGTTCGACCAGCACGACGGCCAGCCCGGCGTTGGCCAGGCTCATCGCGATACCGCCGCCCATCGTGCCCGCGCCGACCACGCCCACGGTCGTGATGCCGGCTGTGGCCGTCCACTCCTTCGGCAATTTGACGGCGGCGCGTTCGGCAAAGAACAGGTGACGCTGCGCCTTGGACTGGCTGCCGTTGACGAGGTCCAGAAAGTGCGCGCGTTCAAACGCCAGGCCGTCTTCCAGCGTGCCGTGGGTGGCGGCTTTCACGCAATCGATGCACGCCAGCGGCGCCACGCAGCCACGATAACGGCGGGCGGCCTGTTCGCGGGCACGCTCGTACACGCCCGAATCTTGCGGCGCGGGCACCTGCCGCGCGCCCACGTTGCGCCCGGCCAGTGGCGCGTCGGCCTTCGCCCGCGCATAGGCAGCGGCGCGTTCGGGCAGATTGTCGGCCACGACCGCATCAAGCAGGCCCCAGTCCAGGCCGGTTGCGGTGTCGATGGGGTCGCCCTGCGCAATCATCGTCAGCGCGCGCTCGACGCCGACGAGTCTGGGCAGCCGCTGCGTGCCGCCCGCGCCGGGCAGCACGCCCAGCTTCACCTCGGGCAGACCCAGCGACGCGCCTTGCAGCGCGATCCGGTAATGACAACCCAGCGCCAGCTCCAGCCCACCGCCCAAGGCGGCGCCATGTATTGCCGCAACGATGGGTTTGGATGCGCCTTCGATCAACGCGATCAGGGACCGCAGTGTCGGTTCGCGCGTCGACATAGGGGTATTGAATTCGCGGATCTCGGCCCCGCAACAAAAGAAGCCGCCGTCCCCGATCAAGACCAGTGCGCGAACTTCCGGGTCCTGTAGCGCGTCCTTGATGCTCGCTTGCAGTTCGCTGCGCAAGGCCGCGCTCAAGCTATTGACCGGCGGGTTGCGCAACCGCAGCATCGCGACCCGGCCCGCCTCGGTTCGTTCCGTATGGATCAGCATGGCGGCGTTACTCCAGCTCGACCACTACCTGGCCTTCGTCCACCTCGTCGCCTTCGCCCACCAGCACACGCGCCACGACCCCGGCGCGTTCGGCTTCGACGGGGATTTCCATCTTCATCGACTCGACCTTGATGACGCTATCGCCAGCGTCGACACGCTGGCCCGGACGCACACTGACGGCAACCACTCGGCCCACAACGGGGGTTTCTACTTTGAACATTGTTGTCTCCTTGGATACTTCGGTTCAGTCCACGATGCCAAGGCGGTCAACGCCTGGCTGCTGATTAGCTATTCACGCCGCCTGCGCCGCGCGCGTCGCGTCCAGAATGCGGGCCACCATGCCGGTGGACACCTGGCCCGCGCCAAAGCCCTCGTCGTCCAGCACGCGCAACATGAAGGGAATGTTGGTCTTGACGCCGTCCACCCGAAACTGCGTCAGCGCCTGCTTTAACAACAGCAACGCCTCGTCGCGCGTCGCGGCATGCGCGATCACCTTGGCCAGCATCGGGTCGTAATGGCTGGACACGCGGCAACCTTCGGCGTAGCCCGTCTCCACGCGCACGCCGGGCAGCACGGGCGGCGCAAAGACTTGCAGCACACCGGGGGACGGCAGAAAACGCACAGGATCTTCCGCGTAGACGCGCGCCTCCAGCGCATGCCCTTGCAAAGGCGGCACCCGCGCCAACACGCTGCCCATCCGTTCGCCCGCCGCCAGCCTCAGTTGAGCGGCCACGATGTCGATGCCCGTAACCGCTTCCGTCACGGCGTGTTCAACTTGCAGGCGGGTGTTGATTTCCAGGAACGAAAAGCCGGACTCGGGCGTGTACAGCATTTCAACGGTGCCAATCACGTCGTAGCCCAACGTTGACAACATGCCTTCCAGCTTTGCGGCCATGTCGGCCACCAAGTCTCGGTCCAGCCCCGGCGCGGGCGCCTCTTCCAATACCTTCTGGTGCCGCCGCTGCGTAGAGCAGTCGCGTTCATACAGGCAGCGCACTTGCCCATGGCGGTCCGCCAGGAACTGGAATTCCACATGGCGCGGGTTGACCAGCAGCTTTTCCAGATACAGGTCCGATCCGCCAAAGCTGCGCTCGGCGATCTGCCGCGCCCGCGCCCATTCGGGTTCCACCTCCTGCGGGCCGTGCAGCGGAATCATGCCGATGCCGCCGCCACCCGAGGCCGGCTTGATCAGCACCGGGTAGCCCAGGTCCTGGGCGGCATGGCGCACAGCGTCAAGGTCGGCGCCCAACACGGCGCTACTGGCGGCCATCGGCATGCCAAGCGCCCGCATCGCATCGCGCGCCCGCGTCTTGTGCCCCAGCATTCGTATCCAGCGCGGCGACGGGCCGACGAAGATCATGCCGGCCGATTCCACCGCCTGGGCAAAGTCCGCGTTCTCGGACAGGAAGCCATAACCGGGATGCAATGCATCGGCGCCCGTCTCGCGCGCCACGCGCAGCAGCGTGTCGCGGTTCAGATAGCTTTGCGCGGCGGGCGCCGGTCCGATGGGAACGGCCACGTCCGCTTCACGCAGATAAGGAAGATCGCGATCCGCCTCGGAATACACGGCAACCGATTCCAGGCCAAGCGCGCGCAACCCTCGGATGACCCGTCGGGCGACAGCGCCCCGGTTGGCGACGATGACTCTTTTCATATTGCGCTCCAAGCCCGCCGTCATGGCCGATACCCAAAGGCGCGCGGGCCGGGTTCGCGCAGCGGCGCAACCACTTCCACGAACTCTTCCAGCACCTGCCGCGTGGTGGCCGGGTCGATGATGTCTTCCACGACGAAAACTTCGGCGCTGCGAAACGGAGAGGTCAGGCCGCGCACGCGCGCTTCAATTTCACGCATCTTGGCTTGGGGGTCGGCGGCGGCTTCGATCTCGGCCTTGTAGGCTACTTCCAGGCCGCCTTCGACCGGCAACGATCCCCATTGGGCAGACGGCCACGCATAGCGGAAATTGAAGCGGCCCGCGCTTTGGTGGCCGCCGCCCGCCACGCCAAAGGCCTTGCGCACAATGATCGAGCACCAGGGCACGGTGGACTGCGCCACCGCCGTCAGCGCGCGCACGCCGTAGCGCATGGCGCCGGCCTTCTCGGCGTTCAGGCCGATCTGAAAGCCGGGCACATCCACCAGGTTCACGACCGGCAAGTGAAACGTTTCGGCCAGGTCGAGCAAGCGCGTGAACTTCTCGGCGGCCGGGCCGTCCCAGCCGCCGCCGTAGTGATAGGGGTCGCTGGCAAACACCGCCACCGGCCAGCCGTCGATGCGCGCCAGCCCCGTGATGACCGCCTTGCCCCAGCGCCTGCCGATCTCCATGAACGAGCCTTCGTCCATCAAGGCCGACACGATGGGTCGCATCTTGTAGACGGCACGCGGATCGGCGGGGATGGCCTTGCGCAGCCAATCCTGGTCAGCCGACGCGACGGCGGTGCCGGTCTCGCGGGGCGGCAATTCATGCACCGAACGCGGCAGATAAGAAAGGAAGCGCCGCGCCATGGCAAAGGCGTCGGCTTCCGAATCAGCTTCGTCGTCCACCACGCCGTTGCGGGTATGGATGTCGCTGCCGCCCAGTTCATTCTTGTCCAGCGTCTGGCCGATGCGCGCCACGACCGGCGGGCCGGCGATGAACAGCTGCGAGGTCTCGCGCACCATGATGGCGTAATGGCTGGCAGCCACGCGAGCGGCGCCCAGGCCCGCCACCGACCCCAGGGCCAGCGACACCACGGGCACGGTGGCCAGGTTCTGTGCCATCAACGGCCACATGCGCAGCTTGGGCAGCAAGGTGTGGCCCTTGATTTCGATATTGCGCACCGACCCGCCGCCGCCCGTGCCATCCACCAGCCGCAATAGCGGCAGCCTAAGGTCGTGCGCCATGCGTTCGGCCTCGACCAGCTTATCGCCCACCGCGCCGTCGTTGGCGCCGCCACGCACCGTGAAGTCGTCGGCCGCCACCACCACAGGCCGGCCGTCGACCTTGGCGCGGCCGATCAGCAGGTTCGACGGCGTCAGATCCGTCAAGCGACCTTCGGCATCGTATTCCCCGCTGCCCGCCAGCGCGCCCACCTCGCGAAACGATCCCGCATCGACCATGTGCGCAATGCGTTCGCGCACCGGCAGCTTGCCGCCCTCTCGATGCCGGCGCACCTTGGCCTCGCCCCCCATGCGCTGCGCCAGTTCTTTGCGCAGCGCTAGTTCTTGCAGTTCTTTGTCCCAGGACACGTGTGCTCCTCCCTGCCCGTTGCCGATGCGGCGGTTGCCGCCCGGTCAATCGATCTTGATGTTGGCGCGCTTGATCAGCGCTTCGTTTTGCGTAAGTTCTTCTGCGATCTTCTGGCGGAAAGCCTGCGGCGACTGCGTCAGCGGATTGCCCTGCGCCGCCAGCCGTGCGCGCACCTCGGGGTCCTGGGTTACCGCTGCGATTTCCCGATTGAGCCGGTCCACCACCGTCTGCGGCGTGCCCGCGGGCGCAAAGATGCCGACCCAGAACGAGATGTCGAACCCGGGGTAGCCCAGCTCGGACACGGCGGGCACGTCCGGCAGGTCGTGCCAGCGGTCGGCGGACGACACCGCCAGCGCACGCAACTTGCCCGACTTGATAAGCGGTACGCCGGACAAGGTGTCAAAGCCGAAGTCGACCTCTTTGGACAGCAGCCCGGCTTCCATCGGCGCGGCGCCCCGGTACGGCACGTGCAGCATTTGCACGTTGGACATGGCGGCAAGCTGCGCGCCCGCCAGATGCATCAGGTTGCCGTTGCCGGCCGAGCCATAGCTGACCGTATTGGGATTGCGCTTGGCCAGCGCCACCAGCGATTTGACGTCGGTCACACCCGCCACGCGGGGGTTCTCGGCGTTGATGGTCAGGATGAAGGGCACCGACATCACCGTGGTGACCGGGGCAAAATCCTTCAAGGGGTCGTATTGCAGATCCTTGTAGAGCAAGGGATTGACGGTGATCGAACTGGAATTGCTGACCAGGATGGTGTAGCCGTCCGCCTTGGCCTGCGCGACGGCGCGTGCCGCAATCATGCCGTTGGCGCCCGTCTTGTTGTCCACGACGAAGGTCTGCTTCATCCGCGCGGACAGCGCCTCGCCGACGATGCGCGCCACCGTGTCGATAGTGCTGCCGGGGCTGAAGCCCACCACGAACTTCACCGGTGCACTGGGGTAGTCGGCAGCGCTTGCCGCAAGGGGCGCTGCCGTTGACAACACGAACACGCTTGCTGCCAGCCATTTTGAAACTGTCATGATGTGTCTCCTCCGTGGTTGCCTGAACCCGTGCCTTGCGCTGCATCGGCGCGCGGCTCCGGGCCGTTGCTGTGCCTGGCTATGTGCCTGGCGTTGTGATTACTGCGCGGCGACGGCGCCGGACGCCTTGACCGCGCGGCCCCACTTGTCCTGCTCGCTGGACATGAACGCGGCGAACGCCTGCGGGGTGCTGTTGACCACTTCGCCGCCCAGGCTCTCGATGCGCGCCTGCATCGCGGGCGTGGCCACGATCTTGGACACGTCCTCGTAGATGCGTTGCGCCTGCGCCGGTGGCAGCGATGCGGGGGCCAGCAGCCCGAACCACGTTGCGGCCTCGAAGCCGGGCATGCCGGCTTCGGCAAAGGTCGGCACATTGCGCAGCGCCTGCACGCGCGTGCCGTTGGCCACGGCCAGCGCGCGCAGCTTGCCGGATTCAATCAAGGGCAGCGCCGACGTAATCGTGGCCAGCATCATCTGCACCTGCCCGCCCGCCAGGTCCGTGAAGGCCGGCGCGTCACCCCGATAAGGCACGTGCGTGATGCTGGACTGCGTGGCGATCTTGAACAGCTCACCGCTAAGGTGCTGCGCGGTGCCGTTGCCCGGAGACGCAAAGTTGACCGAGCCGCTGTTCTGCTTCAGGTAGGCCAAAAATTCCTGCAAAGTCTTGGCCGGGATGGCGGGGTTGACCACCAGCACCAGCGGCACCTTGGTGACCAGCGTGATGGGGGCAAAGTCCTTGACCGGGTCGTAGTTCAGCTTGCTGTACAGATGGCCGCTGATCGTGTGGGCAGACGTGGTCATGAACAGCGTGTAGCCATCGCCCGGCGCCCGCGCCACCGAACTGGCGCCGATGGTGGTGCCGGCGCCCGCGCGGTTTTCAACGATGACGGACTGGCCCCACGACTGCGTCAGCTTTTCAGCGACGGCGCGCGCCACCACATCGGTGGCGCCGCCGGCCGGATACGGCACGATCATCGACACGGGTTTTGAAGGGTAGGAATCGGCCTGCGCCGTTCCCGCGAACAGCGCCGTGGCACATGCCAGCGCGCACAAGACATTGCGGTGCATCGAGTTGTCTCCTCTTGTCTTTGAATGACGGTTTGTTTATTCTTACCGTTCCTGTGGACAGAACGCTTATTCTATTTTATATTTTTTCGGCCAGTGACTGTCAACGAATAAATGCATACCGGCCGCCATCGGACGCGCCGGAAAATCCCATCAAGAGAGGAACATCACGTCATGTCCGAATCATCGGAAACCCTTAAATCCATGCTGATCGGCGGTGAATGGATCGCCCGGCAAGAGGCGGCATTCGCGTCCACCAACCCGGCCACGGGCGTGCAGAACTACTTGGTCAGCGCCGCGTCGGACGCGCAGGTTGACCAGGCCGTGGATACCGCCTGGAAGGCAGTGCGCCAGGCTGCCTGGCGCGACATGCTGCCGCACCAGCGCGCCGCGATCCTGCGCCGCATCGCCGATGGCATCGAACAGCATTCGGAACTGCTGGCACGCTTGCAGATGATTGAAAACGGCAAGGTCTGGGCGGAATGCAAGACGCAGGTCGCCAGCGCGGCGGCCACCTTCCGCTATTACGCGGGCGTGTGCGAAACGCTGGGCGCGGAAGTCACGCCGGCGCGCGGCAACTACCTGTCCATGACGCATTACGAGCCGTATGGCGTGGTCGTGGCGATCACGCCGTGGAACTCGCCGCTGACGATGGAAGCGCAGAAGGTGGCGCCCGCGCTGGCCGCCGGCAACGCCGTGATCCTCAAGCCGTCGGAGGTGACCTCGTCGCCCGCCCTGGCGCTGGGCCGCATCGCGCTGGAAGCCGGCTTGCCGCCTGGCATCCTCAACGTGGTCACCGGCCTGGGCGCCACCGTGGGCCGTCGCCTGGTGGAACATCCGGGCGTGCGCATGGTGTCGTTCACCGGAGGCACCGCCAGCGGTCGGGCCATCGCTCATGCCGCCGCTGAAAAGCTAATGCCCGTGGCACTGGAACTGGGTGGCAAGTCCCCGCACATCGTGTTTGACGACGCGGACCAGGACGCGGCGATAGACGGCGTGATCGGCGGCATTTTTGAAGGCAGCGGGCAATCCTGCGTTGCCGGATCGCGGCTGTACGTGCAGCGCGGTATCGCAGAAGCGTTTATCGAAAAACTTGTGGCGCGTGCCGCACGGCTCAATGTCAACCTGCCCGACGCCACCGGCGCCCAGATGGGCCCGATCGCGTCCTTTGGCCATCGCGACAAGATTGAAGGCATGGTGGAATCCGCCAAGCGCGACGGCGCGCAAGTGTTGCTGGGCGCGCAGCGGCCCGACGACGACGCGCTGCAAGCGGGCGCGTTCTACCGGCCCACCATCCTGGGCGGGCTGTCTCGCGATGCCCACGTGGTGCGCGAAGAAATCTTCGGCCCGGTCCTGTGCGCGCTGACCTTCGAGGACGAAGACGATTTGATCGACCAGGCCAACGACAGCGTCTACGGCCTGGCATCCGGCGTATGGACGGCGGACTACCGGCGCGCGTGGCGCGTGGCCAGGCGCCTGGAAGCCGGCAGCGTGTGGATCAACACGTATAAGCAATTGTCGATATCCACGCCGTTCGGCGGCTTCAAGCAAAGCGGCATCGGGCGCGAAAAAGGCGTCAGCGGGCTGCGTCTGTACCAACAATCCAAGGGCATCTACTTCGGCATGTAGGCCGCAGGAGCCTGTATGCATTCTTTCCAGGGCCGCGACGACGGCCCCCTTCTTCGGAGACTATCCACATGTCTGAATTTCAACGAGCCGGCTTCATCGGCCTGGGCGTCATGGGCGAACCCATCTGCCGCAACCTGGCCACCAAGGGCGGCCTGCCCGTGCTGGGCTGCGACACCGACGCGGCACCCTTGCAGCGTCTGGCCCCACATGGCGTCCAGAGCGCGACGGCCCAGCAGATCATGCGCGACTGCGACGTGGTGTTCCTGTCGCTGCCGTCCGGCGAAGTCGTGGCGCAGCTGGCGCGCGCCGCCGATGGTTTGCTGGCCAATACACGCAGCGGCCAGTTGATCGTGGACCTGAGCACGTCGCCCGTTGATGTGACGCGCGAGCTGGCCGGTGAATTTGCCGCCAAGGGCGCAACGTTCATCGACGCCCCGGTTGCCCGCACCCGCGCCGCCGCCGAGGCCGGCACGCTGTCCGTGATGATCGGCGGCGAGACCGCGACGTTTGAGCGGGTCAAGCCGCTGGTGTCCACCTTCGCCAACGAAATCACCTATTGCGGCCCGGTCGGCAGCGGCCAGGTGGTGAAGATCCTGAACAATATGGTGCTGTTCGAAACCGTGGTGGCGTTGTCGGAAGCGCGTGCAATTGCGCGGCGTTCCGGCGTGGATCCGCAGGTATTGCTGGAGACTTTCACGCGCGGTTCGGCGGATAGCTTCGCGTTGCGCAACCACGGCTTAAAGGCTATTCTGCCCGGTGAATTTCCCGAAAAAGCCTTCCCCGTGGACTATGCCCGCAAAGACCTGCGCTACGCGCTGGCGTTGGCGGAACAAACCGGCGTACAAGCGCTGGGCGCCCGCAACGTTGAACACTGGTTCAGCGCCGCGTTGGCCCAGGGCCATGGCAACCGCTATTTCCCGGTCATCAGCCGGGTGATCGATCCGGAGTCGGGAACCCATGCCTAATCATCCCTACCATTCCAATGAGTCGCACCCCTACTCAGGACAATTCCACTGACGGCGTCGCCGCCGTCGAACGCGCCCTGACCATCGTCGGGGCCGTTGCGCAACGCACCGAGCCCATCACGCTTGCCGACCTTTCCCGGGCCACGGGGTTCTACAAAAGCACCTTGTTGCGGCTGATTGCCTCGCTTGAAAAAGTGGCGCTGGTGGTGCGCCGCGCCGACGGCCGCTATTCCCTGGGGCCTTACGCGCATCACCTGGGGCGCGCGTACGAAGCCACCTACCGCCTGACCGAAACCATCCTGCCGCTGCTGCAAGCCCTGGTCGATAAGGGCACCGAAAGCGCGTCGTTCCACGTCTACCACGATGCCAATTCACGCGCCTGCGTGCTGCGCGTGGATTCGCACCATTCCACGCTGGACCGTATTCGTGTCGGCGACCTGCTGCCGCTGGACAAGGGAGCGGCAGGCAGGCTGCTGACCGCGTATCTGGTCGACGGCAAGTCCCCCGCCGAAGTCGGCCTGATGCTGACGTCCATGGGCGAACGCGACCCGAACTGCGCGGCGGTGGCCAGCCCGGTATTCGGCCCCGACGGCGACATCTGCGGGGCGATTTCCTTGTCTGGCCCTAAAGAACGTTATTCGCCCGCGGCCGTCAAGAAAATGGCCAAGCTGGTGCAGGAAGCGGCGGCCGACGCCACGCGCGCCCTGGGCGGACGCTGGCCGTCCGCGAAGTAAGGTGACGAACGGTCGCGACCAGACTCGATTGACAGCGTGCCCGGCAACACCAGAACATACGCCGATCCATCGGAACGCGTAGCAAGGACCTTTAGGCATGGCTGAATCTTCCATCGACCTCGACACCGCCGACTTGGCGCGCGCGTGCCAAGACCGGTACACGGCGCTGCGGCAGGATGCACCGCTGGTGCAGTGCCTGACCAATTTCGTGTCCATGAACATCGCGGCCAATGTGCTGCTGGCAATCGGCACATCGCCCGCCATGGTGCACGCCACCGAAGAAGCGCCGGAGTTTGCGCGCATGGCCGGGGCGGTGGTCATCAACATCGGCACGCTGTCCGCGCCCTGGTTGGAAAGCATGCTGTTGACAGCAGCGTCGGCGCGGCAGGCCGGCGTGCCGTGGGTGCTGGACCCGGTGGCGCACCACGCCACCGCTTTCCGGCGCGACGCCGTGCGGCAATTGCTGGCCTTGCAACCGACTATCGTGCGCGGCAACGCGTCGGAAATCATTGCGTTGGCGGGCGGCCACAGCGCCGGCAAGGGCGTGGATGCGCGCGACGCCGTGGCGCAGGCAGAACAATCGGCACGCGCCATTGCTGCTGCCCATGGCACCGTGGTGGCCGTGACGGGCGAAACCGATTACGTCACCGATGGCCAACGTTCGGTGCACATCACGGGCGGCTCGCCGCTGATGCCGCGCGTCACGGCCACGGGCTGCGCGTTGACGGCAGTGGTGGGCGCTTTTGCCGCCGTGTCCAAAGACGACCCGTACATCGCGGCCGTTGCCGCCCTGTCCTGCTTTGCCATCGCAGGCGAACGCGCGGGCGCGCTGGCGGAAGGCCCGGGCTCATTCGCGTGGCGCTTCCTGGATGCGCTGGCGGCGCTGGAACCCGACAGCCTGACAAGAGCATCACCGCTGCGTTAGGACGCCGCTTACCCGGCTTGCACACACCGGCTTGCAGACCCCGCTTGCACACCCCGGCTTGCAGACCCCGGCCTGCACACCCCGGCTTGCATACCCCGCTTGCATACCCCGGCGGGCACACCCCGCTTGCATACCCCGGCTTGCATACCCGGCATCATCCGTGTCACGCCCAGGTCACACACCATCCTCACACTCGGATTCCTTCATGACACGGAGGAATGATGGTGAAGCCCCACGTACGAAAACTATTCGCGGTATCGGCCAGCGTTGCGCTCTTGGCGGGCCTGACCGCCTGCGGCGGCGACGACGATGATGATGATGACACCGGCGTAGTCACCCCGCCCGTCGCCAGCGTGCCGCAAGGCGCCGCGCTGGACGTGGCGATCCTGGCCACCACCGACCTGCACGCCAATGTGCTGGGCTACGACTACTACAAGCTGGCCGAAGACAAGAGCTATGGCGTGGACCGCAGCGCGACGCTGATCGCCAACGCACGCAAGCAGCACGCCAACACGCTGCTGTTCGACAACGGCGACACCATCCAGGGCACCGCGCTGTCCGACTACCAGGCGCTGGTAGCGCCGGTGCAGTGCTCGGACATGATCGCCATCTACAAGCAGATGAACCTGCTGGCCTACGACGCGGGCACGATGGGCAATCACGAATTCAACTACGGCCTGCCTTATCTGTCGCAGATCACGAATGTGGACTTCGGCTTGGCCGGCATCGGCAAAGGCACGGACAAGACCAATCCCACCGGCGCCAAGAACTGCGCCGCGCCAGCCTTCCCCTTCGTGTCGGCCAACGTGGTGTCGGCCGCCAGCAAGCAACCCATCTTCAAGCCCTGGGTGTTGCTGGACAAGACTTTCAAGGCGACGGACGCGGGTGGCAAGACGATAGATGTGCCGTTCAAGGTGGGCGTGATCGGGTTTGCCCCGCCGCCGATCTTGCAATGGGACAAGGCCAATCTGGAAGGTCACGTGCAGGTCACGGGCTGGAAGGAAACCGCGCAGCGCTACGTGCCCGAGATGAAGGCGGCGGGCGCGGACATCATCGTGGCGCTGGCGCACGGCGGCATCGACATGAAGACAGCGTACGACCCGGCAATGGAGAACGGCGCCGGGTACCTGAGCCAGGTGCCGGGCATCGACGCGCTGATCACGGGCCACCAGCACTTGCTGTTTCCGGACACCAGCGCCACGTCCCCGTTCGTCGGGCAGCCGGGCGTGGACCCGGTGCGTGGCCTGGTCAACGGCGTGCCGGCCGTGCAGGCGGGCCAGTGGGGCAACAACCTGGGCCAGATCACATTGAAGCTGTCGTATGACAAGGGCTGGCGCGTGCAGCAGGATGCGACCACGGTGCAGCGCATTTCCACGCGCCTGACCGCGCAAAGCGGCTCGACGCCGGCCACCTACGTGGCGCCGGACACCGCCGTGCAGCAGTTGGTGCAAAGCGAGCATGCCGCCACCATCGA
Organism: Achromobacter sp. LC458; assembly: GCF_001005835.2. NCBI lineage: Bacteria > Pseudomonadati > Pseudomonadota > Betaproteobacteria > Burkholderiales > Alcaligenaceae > Achromobacter > Achromobacter sp. LC458. Next base: position 77,348 of record NZ_LBHW02000020.1, on the reverse strand, counting down.
CTACGTGAAGACGCCAATCGGCCAAAGCCAGTTCGACATGGCAACCTACTACGCGCTGACGGGCGACGTGTCGGCGCTGCAAATCGTGAACATGGCGCAGATCGATTACCTGAAGGACTATATCGCCAAGAACAATCCGGCTTACGGCGCCCTGCCCATCCTGTCGGCCGCCGCGCCGTTCAAGGGCGGGCGCAATGGGCCGGGCGACTTCACCTTCGTCAAACAAGGCAATGTGGCCATCAACAACGCGGCCGACCTGTACCTGTACCCGAACACCTTGCAGGTGGTGCGCGTCACGGGCGATACGGTCCGCCAGTGGCTGGAGAAGACGGCCGAACAGTTCAAGCAGATCGACCCCGCCCAGGTCGCACCGCAAGACCTGGTCGACACGACCTTCCCCACGTTCAATTTCGATGTGCTGTATGCCCCGGGCAATGCGCTGAAGTACGAAATTGATGTCAGCCAGCCCAAGGGTACGCGTATCTCGAACCTGACCTACCAAGGTGCGCCGCTGGATCTGGCCGCGCAGTTCCTGGTGGTCACCAACAACTACCGCGCCAGCGGTGGCGGTGACTTTCCTGGCCTGGCGGGCGGCAAGGGCGACATCGTGCTGCAAGCCCCGGACGCCAGCCGCGACGTGCTGATCAGCTTTATCAAGAAGAACCCGACGCTGGACCTGGCCACCTACGGCCTGGACCGCAGCTGGCGCTTCAAGCCGCTAAGCGGGTTGGCCGGCCCCGTGGTCTTCTGGTCGGTGCCCGGCACCCTGCCGATGGCGGCGGCGCACGGCGTGACCAATGTCAGCGTGTATGACGCCACCCCGGACGCTACGACGCAGTTGTCGCGCTATGCGGTGGATCTGACCCAGTAGGCCGCGTAGACATGTGGATGACAGCCAGGGGTGCTTACAATACGGCTGTTGCGTTGCAACATTCCTCGAATCACCCCTAGCCATCCCCATGTCTCACCCTGCTTCCTTGCAGCACCGCCCCGCGCTGGTGCTGCTTGCCCTTGCTGTGGGCAGCTTCGCCATCGGAACCACCGAGTTCGCCACGATGAGCCTGCTGCCCTATTTTTCCCAATCCCTAGGAATCGACGCCCCCACCGCCGGCCACGTCATCAGCGCCTATGCGCTGGGCGTGGTGGTTGGCGCGCCGATCCTGGCCGTGCTGGGCGCCAGAATGCCGCGCCGCCGCCTGCTGATTGCGTTGATGGGCTTGTTTGCCGTTGGCAACGGCCTGAGCGCCATTGCGCCGGATTATCACTGGATGCTGTTTTTCCGCTTTCTTAGCGGGCTGCCGCATGGTGCGTACTTTGGCATTGCGTCGCTGGTGGCCAGTTCGCTGGTGCCGGCCAATCGCCGCACCATGGCCGTCGGGCGCGTGTTCCTGGGGCTGACGGTGGCCACCATCGTCGGCGTACCGCTGGCCAACTGGCTGGGTCAGGTGATCGGGTGGCGCTGGAGCTTCGGGCTGGTGTCGCTGCTGGCGGTGCTAACGATGATCAGCGTGGCCATCTACGCGCCGGATACGCCCGCCGACCACAAGGCCAGCCCGCTGCGCGAGCTGAGCGCACTGGGCCGGGGTCAGGTCTGGATCACGCTGGCGATCGGCGCGGTGGGCTTTGGCGGCCTGTTCTCCATCTACACCTACCTGGCCGACACGCTGACCGCCGTGACGCAGGTAGCGCCCACCACCGTGCCCTTTGTGCTCAGCGCGTTCGGCGTGGGGCTGACGGTGGGCAACATGGTGGTGCCGGTGTTTGCCGACCGCGCCGTGATGCGCACGGCCGGGCTGCTGCTGGTGTGGTCAGCCGTGGTGCTGGCGCTATTTCCGTTGATGGCGCACAACGTCTGGCTGATCACGCTGAACGTGTTCCTGGTGGGCGTGGGCGGCGCGCTGGGCACCGTGTTGCAGACACGCCTGATGGACGTGGCGGGCGATGCCCAGGGCCTGGCCGCCGCGCTGAACCATTCCGCCTTCAATACCGCCAATGCGCTGGGGCCTTTCCTGGGCGGCCTGGCCATCGCGGCGGGCTACGGCTGGACGTCGACCGGTTGGGTGGGCAGTTTGCTGGCCATCGGCAGCATGCCCTTGTGGCTGTGGGCGGTGATGCTGGAACGCCGCCATCGCGCCAGGCGGCAGGCCGGGCTTACCGCCAGCGCCGAATCAGCGTAGGGGTTGTGGCGCGCCGCACGATATCCCCTAGCGGTAATACACGCAGATGCGCTTGCCGCCGATCTCGTGCACGTCGATCGGCAATTCATACAGCGGGCTCAGCACCTCGGGCCGGATCAGTTCGGCCGGGGTGCCTTGATACGCCACGCGCCCCTGCCGCATGGCCACGATGCGGTCGGCGTAGCTGGACGCGAAATTGATGTCGTGCAGCACCAGCACCACCGTCTTGCCCAGCTCATCGGCGGCGCGGCGCAAGGTGCCCATCATGGCCACCGCGTGCTTCATGTCCAGGCTGTTCAGCGGTTCGTCCAACAGCACGTAGCGCGTGTCCTGGCACAGCACCATCGCAACGAAAGCGCGCTGGCGCTGGCCGCCAGACATCTCATCCAGATAGCGCCCGGCCAGGGGTTGCAGGTTCAGATACGCCAGGGCGCGGTCGATGTGGGTCTTGTCGTCCACGGTCAGCCGCCCGCCCGTATGCGGATAGCGGCCGAACGCGACCAGGTCGCGGACGGTCAGGCGCAGCGGCAGGTGGTTGTCTTGCCGCAGGATGGACAGGCGGCGCGCCAGTTCGCGGCTGTCCGCGCGCATCACGTCCAGGCCGTCCACATGGATGCGCCCGGTGGATGCGGGCAGCAGCCGGCTCACCATGGACAGCAGCGTGGACTTGCCCGCGCCGTTGGGTCCGATGATGGCGGTGACGCCGTTGGCGGGCAGTTGCAGCGTGACGTCATCCACCACCACGCTGTCGCCGTAGTGCTTGCTGACCTTGTCTATTTCTATCATCGGCGCCCCTTGCGCAGGATCAGGGCGAGGAACATCACGCCGCCCACAAATTCGATCACCACGCTGACGGTGGTGTTCAAGCCCAGCACGCGTTCCAGCAGTGTTTGCCCGCCAACCAGGAAGATGACGCCCAGCAAGGTGGCGGCCGGCACGGTGTAGCGGTGCTTGTCGGACCCCATCGCCTGGTATGCCAGGTTGCTGACCAGCAGGCCGAAGAAGGTGACGGGGCCGACCAGCGCGGTGGACACCGACACCAGCACCGCGATAGCGCCCAGCGTCAGCAGCAGGCTGCGGCGATAGTCCACGCCCAGGTTCACGGCAATGTCCCGCCCCAGCGCCAACACGTCGTAGCGGTGGCGCAGCCGCCAGATCACCAGCGTGGCCGCGCATACCGCCGCCAGGGCAACGGGCAACAGCGACACGCGCACGGCATTGAAGCTGGCGAACATGCGGTCTTGCAGCACCAGGAATTCGTTGGGATCGATCAAGCGCACGACAAAATTGGACAGGCTGCGAAACAGTAGGCCGAAAACAATGCCCACCAGCATCATCAGGTGCAGGCTGCGCACCGCATCCGAAAACAGCCATCGGAACAGCAGACAGGCAAACGCCGTCATCGCGCACACCTCCAGCATGAAGGCCGCTACGGGATGCTGGGCCGCCGTGGCGGCCTGGCCGAAGCCGAACACCACCACCGCCTGGATCAACAGATACAGCGCATCGAAGCCCATGATGGCGGGCGTCAGGATGCGGTTGTGCGTGATGGTCTGGAACAGCACGGACGACACGGCCACGGCATACGCCACCAGCACCATCGCCACCAGCTTGCCGCCACGAAACGGGATCACGAACGACCACTGGCCATTGGCGCCCAGGCTCATATACGCCGCCACGCAGGCCAGCGCCACGGCGGACAGCCATAGCAGCCGCGCGCGCTGCGGCGAGCGTGCGCGCCTCTGCACGGCGGGCAAGATAGCCGGATCAGCCAAGACGAGTCCTTTTCAAACGCAGCAGGCACAGGAACAGAATGCTGCCGACCACGCCCACCACGGTGCCGATCGGTATTTCGTAGGGGTGGATCACCAGCCGCCCGATGATGTCGCAGGCCAGCACGAAGACGCCGCCCAGCAAGGCTACCCACGGGATGGAGCGGCGCATGTTGTCGCCCAGCACCAGGCTGACGGCGTTGGGCACGATCAGGCCCAGGAAGGGTATGCCGCCCGCCGTGACCACCACCACGGCTGAAATGGCCGACACGATAAGCAGGCCCACGAACGTCAGGCGCGCGTGGTTCAAGCCCAGGTTGGACGCGAACTCGCGGCCCATGCCCGCGACCGTATAGCGATCCGCCGCTACATAGGCGGCGCAGGCCAGCGCAAAGCCGATCCACAGCAATTCATAGCGGCCGCGCAGCACGCCCGAGAAATCACCGGTGGTCCAGGCGTGCAGCGATTGCAGCAGGTCAAAACGAAAGGCAATGAAGGTAGTGGCCGCATGGATGACCCCGCCCAGGATCAGGCCGATCAGCGGCACGATGAACGGCGTGCGTAGCGGCACGCGGCGCAGCAAGGCCAAAAACAGCAAGGTGCCGGCCAGCGCAAAAGCCGTGGCCGTCATCATCTTGCCGATTACCGGCGTATCGGGCGCCAGCAAGGTAATAACAAGAATGCCCAGCGTGGCCGATTCGACGGTGCCGGCCGTGGTGGGTTCCACAAAGCGGTTGCGCACCAGCATCTGCATGATCAACCCCGCCACCGCCAGCGCCATGCCGGCCAGCAGCAAGGCCAGCGTGCGAGGCACGCGGCTGACCATCAACAGGCGCCAGGCGCGCTCGGCCTCTTCGCCGCTGCCCCACAGCGCCGAGACGGACAAGGTGCCCGCGCCCAGGCTGACACTGGCCGCGCACAGCGCCAACAGCACCATCACCGCCAGCGTCAGCCCGCCCCACCCGCTTATCGTGCGCCGCCAGGTCATCGGCGGCCTTCCCTTGCGCCAGCCATGCCGCTTACTTTCGCGGCGCCAGCGCGGCCGCGATGTCGTCCACGTTCTGCTGCATGGCCGTCAGCCCGGCGCTGCCCAGCAGGTACCAGTTAAAGCCGTTCAGATAGACCACGCGCTTGTTCTTCCACGCGGCCGTGGCGCGCACCAGGTCGTTGTCCAGCATGCGCTGGGCCGACACGCCTTCGCGGCCGATCGCGGCATCGCGGTCAATCACGAAGAGCCAGTCGGGGTTCGTCTCGGCAATGAATTCAAACGAGATGGCCTGGCCGTGGTTGGACACGTTCAGGCCCTTGGCCGCGGGCTTGAGGCCGAACGCATCATGGATAACGCCAAAGCGCGAACCCGGGCCGTAGGCGCTCATCTTGCCGCCCGTGGTCAGGATGACCAGCGCCGTGCCGGCCATGGCGGCCTGGCCTTGCAGCGCGGAAATCGATGCGCGCAAGGCGTCCAGCTGCTGGCGCGCTTGCGCCTGTTTGCCGTAGATGGCGGCCAACGTTTCGGTGTTGCGGGTGACGCTGCCGACCAGGTCGCGCGGGTCGACGGTCAGGTCGATGGTGGGCGCCAGCTTGGACAGTTCGTCGTACTTCGGCGCCGACCGGCCGGCGACGATAATCACCTGCGGCTGCGCGGCGTGGATCACTTCGTAGTTGGGCTCGAACAGCGAACCCACTTTCAGGTAGCGCGGCCCGGCATATTGCGCCAGCTGCGGCGGCAGCTTGGCGGCCGTGGGCACGCCGGCCACTTCCACGTCCAGCGCGTGCAGGGTGTCCAGCACCGCCATGTCCATCACGATGGTTTTGGTGGGATTGGCCGGCACGCTCGTCTGCCCGCGTGCGTGTTTGACCGGCACGGTGGCTTGCGCCATGCACACGCCAAAGGCGGCCGACAGGGCCAGCGCGGCGCCTGCCTGGATCAGTCGGCGTCGGCCATGGCCGGTGTTTTGCTGCATCGTCATACGTACCTCTCAGGCTTCGCGGGGAAGCAGGAATCGCCCCCCCCAGTTCATTCATCCCGATCAGAATTTCACGCCTACGCCCAGCCAGTAACGGCGGCCGTCTTCGACGTATTCGTAATCGTCATACGTGACCTGCTTGTCGAACAGGTTGTAGATGCCGGCATACACCGACACGGTCTTGTTCACCGCGTACGACGCGCCCATGTCCACGAAGGTGTAGGACGGCGCCACCACCGACGACGACGATGCGCCCGTGGTCGGCTGGCTTTCCTTGCCGCGATAGTTCACGCGCGCCCACGCTTGCAGCGCGTCGGACGCCTGCCAGTCCACCGTGGTGGTGAACAAGTGCTTGGGCAACTGGTTCAGCGGTTCGCCCTTGTACTGGCCCGACTTCTGTTCCGACTTGGTAAACGTGTAGCTGCTGGTCAGCGACCAGTCGCGCGCCAGCGGCAACTTCATGCTGGCTTCCACGCCGCGCGACACGGCCTTGTCCACGTTCATGTAGGTGGTGGGGTTGGAGCCGAACTGGTTAGGGCCTTCGGTGCACTGGGACAAGGGGCACGCCACGCGCGTGATCTTGTCCTTGAAGTCGTTGTTGAACAGCGTGACGCCCGCGTTGAAGCCTTCGCCGTCGTCATACAGCAGGCCGATTTCTTCCGTGACGGACTTCTCGGGCGTCAGGTCCGGGTTGCCGTACATGTTGCCGCCCCGGCTGACCTGACCCCAGCCGGCCACCGTCTGGCGCAGGTCCGGCGCGCGAAAACCGGTGGACACGCCGCCCTTCAGGGTCCAGCGGTCAGCGAAATGCCACACGCCGTACAGACGCGGGCTGAAGTGCGTGCCGAAGTTTTCGTCTTCGTCCATGCGCAGACCGGCAGTGACGGCAAACTGCTCGGTCAGGCGCCATTCGTCTTCGGCGAACAATGCCCACTGGTAGCGGTCGATCTTGTTGGGGCCGCCGGACAGCTGGTTGCCGGTCTGGTCGTTCAGGCGCTGGCTCAGGTAGGTGCCGCCCAGCGTCAGCATGTGCGAGCCTAGCGGCAGGGTCCAGCTGGTTTGCAGGTTCAGGTTCTTGACCTTCATCTGGCGCGAGCGGTTGTCGAATTCTTCTTCCTGCACATAGCTGTCCGACACCGCCCAACCCCAGCGCCCGGTATGCGACAGCGCCCACTTGTTGCTGCGGTAGTCGTTCTGCGCCGACGCGGGGCAACCGGTGCGCGCGCACGCCTCGCCCGGCGCCAGCGGCGCGACCGTCTTGCCCAGCGTTTCCTGTATTTTCTGACGCATCGTGGTGGCTTCCAGCACGATGTCATGGTCGCGGTTGGGGGTCAGCGCCAGCTTGGCCGTGACGCTGTCGGAATTGCGCTTGCGGAATCCGTCAACGATATTGTCTTCGTCGCGCTGCGAGGCCTGGCCGTAGATTTGCAGGCCCAGCAGGTCATTCTTGATGGGGCCGGCCAGGTAAAAGTTGCCCTGGTAGATATCGCCCGACTTGCTGCTTTCCTGGATGGTGGTATCCATGCGGATTTCACCGTGCCATTCCTTGGGCACCTTGCGGGTGATGATGTTGATGACGCCGCCCATGGCGTCCGAGCCGTACAGCGACGACATCGGGCCGCGCACGACTTCAATGCGTTCGATGGCGGCAAGCGGCGGCGTCCAGCCGCCTTCGACCCCGGCCGAGTCGGAATTGGTGCGGGTCTCGCGCGAGCTTTGGCGCTTGCCGTCGATCAGGATCAGCGTGTACTGCGGGCCCATGCCGCGCAGGCTGATGTCCTGGCGGTCGCCACCGCCGGTAACGATGACGCCCGGCACGTCGATCAGCGCGTCATTCACGTCGCGGTAGAACTTTTTGTCCAGGTCTTCGCGGGTGATGACGCTGATGGAAGCCGGCGCGTCCTGGATCTGCTGTTCGAAGCCGCTGGCCGTGACCACCACGGTGTCCAGCGTCTTGGCCTCGCTTGCGGCCTGCGCCCACGACGCCGCCGGCGCCATGCCCAGGCCGGCCGCGCACAATGCCGCCGCCAGCTGCGTGCGCGATGTCAAAACACGGCCGCCCAAGGCCAGATCGTTGCTGCTCATGATGCTTGTTTTCTCCCGTACCAGCGCCCTGCCGCACCCCGCGTGCGGCCTCGGCGCTGCCTCTTATTTCTTAATGAAAACTATTCTCATATTAGAATTGAGGCTTTCGGAACCGGGCAAACACCTTTCCGCAACTTTTATCTTCTTCAGACTTCTTGACACTTCGGCGGGCGGCCATCGGCCACACTGCCGGGTGCGGAACACACTACGGATGCTCTTCTCCCAATCAGCGGTCGCGCGCCGCATCCTGCTTATCGACGACGACGTCGAACTGGCACAGATGCTGCGTGAATACCTTGAACCCAACCATTGCGTGCTGACCCTGGCGCATACGGGCACGCGCGGGCTGGCCCTGCTGGCGCAGGACGACTACGACCTGATCCTGTTGGACCTGATGCTGCCGGACGGCAGCGGCCTGGACCTGCTCAAGCAATACCGGCAACGCTCGCGCCGCCCCGTCATCATGTTCACGGCGCACGGCGGCGAAACCGACCGCGTGCTGGGGCTGGAATTCGGCGCCGACGATTACCTGGCCAAGCCCTTCAGCCCGCGCGAACTCAAAGCCCGCATCACCGCCGTGCTGCGGCGCTTTGAAGAGGTGCCTGAAACCACCAAGCCCAGCCTGACGCTGGGCGCGCTGTCGCTGGACCCGGCCTCGGGGCGAGCCTGCCTGGACGCCGCAGAGGTGCTGCTGACCGGCGCCGAACAGCGCATCCTGGAACTGCTGATGCGCGCGCCGGGCCAGGTCGTGGCGCGCGAACAGATCGGCATGTATGCGCTGGGCCGGCGGCCCGACCGCTATGACCGCAGTATCGACACGCACATCAGCGCGCTGCGCAAGAAGCTGCGGCTGGATCAGGCCAACGGCACGCTGTCGATCCGCAATCTGCGCGGCCTGGGTTACGTGCTGGCGGGCGCGGCCTGATGCGCTGGCTATTGCCGACGCGCTCGCTGTTCTGGCGCGCGTTCCTGACCTTCTGGTCCGCCATGGCCATCATCCTGGTGTGCGGCATGCTGTTCACGGCGGCCGTGGCCTGGTATCGCATCAATTCGCTGGACGGGCTGAACCCGGGCAGCCTGACGCATGACGCCGCCCAGGTGGCGCGCATCCACGGCAAGGACGGCCTGGAACGCTGGGTGCAAGCGATGGACCAGCGCTATTCCGCGCTGAAGATCTACATCCTGGATACGGACGACCGCGAGATCCTGGGCCGCACGCTGCCGGCCCGCATGCACGATTGGCTAAGCGCTTACCGCGCGGCGCCCGACCGGCCCGTGCCGGCGGACCCGGCGCAGCCGGACCCCTCTGTTCAACGCGTATCTTGGTGGCAGCCGCAGCTGCTGGTGCTACCGGATGGCGCCGAGCTGCTGATGCTGTTCCTGCCGTTCGACTCGTCGCACTGGGAAGTCTTGGGACTGTCGCCCGTGGCGCTGGCCTTGCTGCTGTTCGCGCTAGCAGTGACGGCGCCGTTCTGCTGGGCGCTGACCCGTCACGTGACGGCGCCCTTGACGCAGTTGCGTCACACCACGCAGGCGCTGGCAGCGGGCCATCTGGGCGCGCACACGCCGGCCAAGCTGGCCGGGCGCAAGGACGAACTTGGGCTGTTGGCGCGCGACTTCAACGCCATGGCCGACCGCCTGAAAGCGGTGGTCGACACGCGTGAACAACTGCTGCACAACATCGCGCATGAATTGCGTTCGCCGCTGGCGCGGCTGCGTTTGGCCAGCGAGCTGGCGCGGCGCAAGGATGAACGCCAGGACGTGCAGTTGGACCGTATCGAACGTGAATGCGAACGGCTGGATGCGCTGGTGGGCAGCACGCTGCGGCTGGCGCGGCTGGGCGCGCTGCCCGAGCCGAACGACACGCTAGACCTTGGCGACATCGTCAACGCCGTGGTCGAAGACGCCCGCTTTGAAGCGACCACGTTGCAAGTGCGCATCGCCTGGGAACCGCCCCCGCCGGTGCTGATCACAGGCGAGCGCGACAGCCTGTCCAGCGCCGTTGAAAACGTCATGCGCAACGCGCTGCGTTTCGCGCCGGCGCACAGCGCCATCCGTGTGCGGCTGATACAGAACGCGAATTACGCCTGCGTGGAAATTGAAGACCGAGGGCCCGGCGTGTCGCCGAATGATTTGGAATCCTTGTTCGAACCCTTTTTTCGCGCGGCCTCGGGCGCCAAGACGCCGGGCTCCGGAGCGGGCCTGGGCCTGTCGATCGCCCAGGCCGCCGTGGCCGCGCACAAGGGGCGGATAGCGGCACGGAACGTGTCGCCGCACGGGCTGGCGGTGCGCATTGAAGTGCCACATCCGCTGCCCGCTCCGCCGCCTGGCTCCCCGCCCCCGATCAGAACGTGATGTTGGCCGACAGCCACAAGCGGCGCCCTTCCAGCACCTGCCGGTAGGAATTGGTCCAGTTGGCGTTGGCAGCTGGCGTCGTGGCGCCTACCTTGGTCGGGCCGTAGTTCACGAAGTTCTTGTCGAACAGGTTGAACACTGACGCCGACAAGGTCACGTTCTTGTTGACCACGTATGAACCGCCCGTGCTGGCCAGCCAGTACGGGTTGTAGAACACCTGCTCTTTTTCCCAATCCATGTCGTTGAACTGCTTGGCGCGGTATTCGCCGCGCGCCCACACGTTGAACTGGTCGTTGATGCGCCAGTTCAAGCCCAGGTTCAGCGCGTGGCGCGGTTGCGAACCCAGCGGTTGGCCCTGCTTGACGCCCGAAGTCACTTCGCTGGCGGTCAGGGTGTAGTTGCCGTTGAACGACACGCCGCCGCCCAGCGGCACGCGTCCACCCAGCTCGAAACCCTGGATGGTTGCGGTATCGACGTTCACGCGTTGCGAGAAATTGGCCACCGGGATGCCGTTGCGTTCCCATACGCCCAGGTCCAGGCAGCCTGCGGCCGGGCCACCTGCCGCCAGGCAGTTGGGCACGTTCTGGCTGTCGATCTTGTCCTTGAACTTGGTGTGGAATGCCGTCAGGTTGCCCGACAGGCCTTCCCCATCGTCAAACAGCAGGCCCAATTCGGACGCGGTGCTGCTTTCCGGCTTCAGCTGCGAATTGCCCAACAGCGGCATGGTGCCTTGGGCGCCCAGGCCGATGATGCCGTCGGTCATCAGATTGATGTCGGGCGTCTTGTAGCCCTTGCTGACCCCGCCCTTCACCGTCCACATCGGCGTTGCGTTCCAGACCAGGTAGCCGCGCGGGCTCCACTTGCCGCCGAATTGCTCGTTGCGGTCATAACGCGCACCCGCCGTCAGGGCCAGGTCGTCCACGATGCGCCATTCGTCTTCGGCGAACAATGCCCATTGATACTGGCGCTGGTCCAGCGGCGCGGACACCAGCGTGTCCTTGAAGTGCTGTTCGCGCCACTGGCCGCCCACCGTCAGGTTGTGGCGTTCATTGAGCAGCGGCATCGTCCACTTGGTGTCGAACACCCAGTTGTCGTATTCCAGATCGCGCTTGTCGCCGTCGGTCGGGCGGCGCGGCGCGTTCATCGGGTTGGTGCGGCCGATGGTCTCGGTCGTGTCATAGACCAAGCTGGTATCGGAACTGACCGACCCGCCGTAGCGGCCCAGGTGCGTCAACGCATAGCGCTGGCGGTTGAACTCCATTTCCGGGTCGTAGCCGCCGCCCTGGCGATTGGGCGCAATGCTGGTGTTCAGCGTGCCCAGCTCGCCGTTGCCGTTGTCATAGGTTTGCCAGTTGCTGTCCACGTCGAACAGCACGTCGTGGTTGCGGTTGGGCGTGAGCGCCAGGCGCAGGCCCACGTTCTGTTGGGTGCTGTCGCCCAGGCCGGAAAAGCTGGCGATGTCGCCGGTGTAGTTGCCGCTGTTGTATTCGGCCTGGTTGACCGGGTAGCTGCCGTTGGCGCCAAGCCGGCGGTAGTGGCCGCCGCGCAGCGTCAGACCCAGCTTGTCGGTCTTGATGGGGCCGCTAAGGTAGAAGGCCGCGCCATAGTTGTTGCCGTAGGTGTTGTCGCCTTGCGCGGTGCCGTCCAGCGTGATCTGGCCGGTCCAGTCCTGGCTGACCTTGCGCGTGATGATGTTGATGACGCCACCCATGGCATCCGAGCCGTACAGCGTGGACATGGGGCCGCGCACGACTTCGATGCGTTCAATGGCGGCCATCGGGGGGATGAAGTTGGTGTCGACGTCGCCAAAGCCGTTGGGCCGCGCGCCCGAGCTGTTCTGGTTCAGGCGCTTGCCGTCGACCAGCACCAACGTGTAGTCGCTGGGCAGGCCACGAATGCTGATGTTCATGCCACCCGCCTTGCCGCCCCGCTCGACCGTCACGCCTTCGACGTCGGCAACCGCATCGGCCAGGTTGTGAAACGGGCGCGTCTCCAGCTGCTCACGCGTGATGACCGAAATGGACGCCGGCGCGTTCTTGATTTCCTGTTCGAAGCCGGCGGCCGTTACCACCACGGTGTCCAGCTGCGCGACGCCCATGGTGTCTTCCATGGCGCCAGCCGTGTTTTGCGCATGCGCCGCGCATGACGCGGTAATGGCCAGCGCCAGCGGCAACAAACGGAAGCCAGGACGGGAGGCAAGACGAGGAACAAGATGGGAAGGACGGGGGGCGACGAGGTCGAGGTCTTTAGTGCTTTTCTGAGTCGACATGGGGAATCGGGACAACCACCCGAGGCGGGCGGCGCGCAGTGCGCTGATTGGGAATTTCAATGAACGGCAATGATAGGCATTCCCAATATGCGATTCAACTTTTTGTCAGCTTTAATTCAGTTTTTAGAAAGTTTTAAGAAATTTCTCGGATCTCTGATGTATCCAGACGACAAAATGCCGCCTTCCGGCGGCATCATGCGGGGACGGATTCAGTCGTCGTCGGCCAGAATGGCGGCGGGCAAACGCGGCAGGACGCGCATGGCGTTGACGGTAGTGGCGTGCGCCACCTGGGCGGGCGTGATGCCGCGCAGCTCGGCCAGCACGGCGGCAATGCGCGGCAGTTCGCCTGGCCGGTTGCGGCGCTGCGGCGGGTGCAGCCAGGCGGGCGGGATATCGGGCGCGTCCGTCTCCAGCACCAGATGGGACAAGTCCACATCCACCGCATGGCGACGGATCTGCAAGGCGCGTTCGTAGGTCATCGCGCCCCCCATGCCCAAGGCAAAACCGTGGTCGACAAACGCCTGCGCCTGCTGCGCGCTGCCGTTGAAGGCATGTGCAATGCCGCCGATGGGGCCATGGCGGCGCAGGTACTTGAGCAGGATGTCTTGCGAACGGCGCACGTGCAGCAGCACCGGCAGCTTGAACTCGGCGGCCATGGCCAGCTGCGCGGCATAGAAGCGTTCCTGGCGTTCGCGCGGTTCACCCGTGGCGATCTCGGGCACGAAGAAATCCAGGCCGATTTCACCGATGGCGACAAAGCGGGGGTCGCCCAGGCATTGCTTGATGGTGTCGCGCAGGACGTCCAGGTCGGCATCGTCGGCGCGCTGCACGTACAGCGGGTGGATGCCCAGCGCGTAGGCGCCGCCGGCGATCTGCCCGGCCAGTGCCTGCACCACGGAAAAGTTGGCGCGTTCGACGGCGGGGATCACGATGGACCCCACGCCGGCTTCGCATGCGTGGTCGGCTACCTGCTGGCGGTCGGCGTTGAACTCGGCGGCGTCCAGATGGCAGTGGGTGTCGATCAGCATGGGCGGGGTCTCCTTGGCGCCATTATGCTCGCCGCCGGCATGGCTCTGCTACCCCGACACCAGCCGGCCGTTTTCCATCAGCAGTTGGCGGTCGGCGCGGGCGGCCAGTTCGGGATCATGCGTGACGATGGCGAATGCCGTGCCCGATTCCTGGTTCACGCGCGTCAACAATTCAAACATCTTGTGCGCGGTGTTGCGGTCCAGGTTGCCGGTGGGTTCGTCGGCCAGCACGCAAACGGGCCGCGTGACCAGCGCGCGCGCCAGCGCCACACGCTGGCGTTCACCGCCCGACAACTGCCCCGGGAAATGGTCCTCGCGCGCGGCCAGGCCCACCAGCGCCAACACTTCGCGCGCGGCGGCGCGAGCCTTGTCGCGGGTCTCGCGGCGCACGATCAGCGGCATGGCCACGTTATCCAGCGCGGAAAATTCCGGCAGCAGATGATGAAACTGATAGACAAAGCCCAGGCTGCTGTTGCGCACGGCGCTTTTCTTGGCCTCGGACAAGCCCACGGCCAGTTTGCCGTCCACCGACACCGAGCCGCTGGTGGGCACGTCAAGCAAGCCCAGGATGTGCAGCAAGGTGCTCTTGCCCGAGCCGGAAGCGCCCACGATGGCAACCATTTCACCGCGCGCCACCGACAGGCTGACGTTGCTGAGCACGTCGATGCGGGCGGGGCCTTCGTCGTAGTACTTGACGATGTTCTCAGCCTGCAACGCGGGCGTCAGGGCGTCTGCGTTTGGAATCTTAATCATGGCGCAGCACCTGTGCCGGTTGCAGACGCGAGGCGCGCCAGCTGGGATACAGCGTCGCCAGCAACGACAGCACCAGCGACGTCAGGCCGATGGTGGCGATGTCGCCCATTTGCGGGTCGGACGGCAACGCGCTGATGAAATAGACTTCGCGCGGCAGGAAATGCACGCCCAGCATGCGCTCGATGAACGGCACGATCACATCCACGTTGTAGGCAATGGCAATGCCGCCCACCACGCCCAGCAAGGTGCCGATGACGCCGATCATCGCGCCTTGCACCAGGAAGATGCGCGCGACTTCGCCCGGCCCCGCGCCCAGCGTGCGCAAGATGGCGATGTCCGACTGCTTGTCTTTCACGGCCATCACCAACGACGACAGCAGGTTGAACGCGGCCACCGCCACGATCAGCGCCAGGATCAGGAACATCATGCGCTTTTCGGTCTGCACCGCGGCGAACCAGGTGCGGTTGTTGCGCGACCAGTCGCTGGCCATCACGTAAGGCGGCAGCACCTTCTTCAGTTCATTGGCGACTTCGGGCGCTTTTTGCATGTCGGCAATGCGCAGCCGCACACCGGCCGTGCCGCTTTCACGGAACACGCGGGCAGCGTCCTGGTTATCGACAAACGCCAGCGACGAATCGTATTCATAGTGGCCCGACGAGAACACGCCCACCACGGTGAACTGGCGCATGCGCGGCGCAAAGCCGGCCGGGCTGATCGAACCTTGCGGCGCCATCATCAACAGCGTGTCGCCCACTTTCACGCCCAGCCCGTCGGCCAGTTCGTTGCCCAGCACCACGCCAAAGCCACCGGCTTTCAGATCGGTCAGCTTGCCCGACACCATCTGGCGCGGCAGGTCCGACACGTTGCCTTCGGTGGCCGGGTCGATGCCCCGTACCTGCACACCACGCAACGCCTGCCCCCGCACCAGCATGCCCTGCGCTGCCACGAAGGGCGCGCCGGCCTTGACCTGGGGGTTTTGCTCGGCGGCGGTGGCGAACTGCTGCCAGCGCTCAAGCACCTGTTCGGGCAAGGCGCCGGGAATATAGAGTTCGATGTGCGGCAGCACCGACAACATGCGGTCGCGCACTTCTTTTTGGAAACCGTTCATCACGGACAGCACTACGATCAGGGCGGCAACGCCCAGCGCGATGCCCGCCATGGAGCTGGCGGCGATGAAGGAGATGAAGCGATCGCGGCGCCCGCGTCGCTGGCGGATTCGGGCCATCCCGGCATAGCGGGCGCCTATCCAGAGTTCGTAGGGTATTTTCAGCACGTGCGCATTATGGCATTAACGGCCTGGAAATCGCGCCGCGGATGTGCGGTTCCACGACCAGCCGTGTCAACCTATGGCAGCCGCCACCGCCGCTTAGTTCCCGCCGCCCGGGCGGACTACAATCGCGGCCATGCTGATCGTCATTCCGGGCGCCCTGCCCGCCCTTCCCGTTGCCGCCGAACTGGCCAAGCTGCTGCCTGAACGCGCCCCCACGCTGCACCGCTGGTTGCTGGCCGGCGCCGCCCGGGCCGCCCCCTTTGATGTACGTGCCGCCGGGTGCACGGCTTTCGAATCCTGGCAACTGACCCGCGCGGGCTACCGACCCGAACCCGGCCTGCTGCAAGGCGCGGGCCTGGGTCCGTTGCTGGCCGATGAGCAGGCCCCGTCCGGGCAAGCCGTGTGGCTGGCCGAGCTGGTCCATCTGGCCCTGGGCGCGGACCAGGCCAATCTGCTGGACCCGGGCCAGATGGATCTGCGCCCCGAAGAATCCGCCGCCTTACTGGACACGGCGCAGCCCTTGTTCGACGGTACCGGTTTTACGGTCCAGCCCCTGTCCCCGCAGCGCTGGCGGCTGACCTTGCCTGACGGCCTGCGTCCGCAGACGGCATCGCCGATGGTCGTGGCGGGGCATCGCTTGAATGAATGGTGGCGCCAGGACGCGGAAACGCGGCCATGGCGGCGCTTGCTGAATGAAATACAGATGGCGTGGCACGAACACCCCGTCAACGACGACCGCGCCGCGCGCGGCCTGCCTCCCGTCAATGCGCTATGGCTGTACGGCGGCGGCACGCCCTGGCCGGTGGCCGCGCCCGGCCCGGAACGCGTGCTGACCGGCCTTGACGCGCCCCAGCGCGCGGGCGATTGGGCCGCCTGGCTTGATGCCCTGACCGAACTCGATACGCAGCATTTGCGCCCCCTGGCGGGCAAGCAGGGCGTGCCCGACAGGCCCGCCGAACTGCTGCTGCTGGGCGACGACCGCCAAGTCGCCCTGACCCTGAAACCGCGCGGGGGCCTGCTGGGCTTGCTGCCCGCGCCCAAGAAAAACTGGAGCGCCTGGTGGTCTCACCCCGCTTAACGACTCGCCCCGCCGACCTGGACGCCTGCCGCGTCCTGGAAGCGTCGGGCATCCATCCCTTGCTGGCCCGCCTGTGGGCCGCGCGCGGCGTCACGCATCCTGATCAGACCAAGCTGGCCTGGCCATCGTTGTTGCCGCCCGCCGGCCTGACTCATTCCGCGCACGCCGCCGGCGTGCTGGCCGATGCCATCCAGGCCGGCAAAAAGCTTTTGATCGTGGCCGACTACGATTGCGACGGCGCTACCGCCTGCGCGGTCGGGCTGCGCGCCTTGTCGGCCATGGGCGCCGACGTCGACTTCCTGGTGCCCAACCGCTTTGAAACCGGCTATGGCCTGTCGCCCGCCGTGGTCGAGCTGGCCGTGCGGCACCGCAGCGGCAAGCCCGACATCATCATCACCGTGGACAACGGCATCGCCAGCGTCGACGGCGTGGCCGCCGCCAACGACGCCGGCATCGGCGTGGTCATCACCGACCACCACTTGCCCGGCGACACCCTGCCCGACGCGCTGGCCATCGTGAACCCGAACCAGCCCGGCTGCGGCTTCCCGTCCAAGAACCTGGCCGGCGTGGGCGTGATCTTCTACATGATGCTGGCGCTGCGCGCCGAGTTGCGTCGCCGTGGTGTTTACCCCGCCGATGGCGGCCCGCGCCTGGACGCGCTGTCCGACCTGGTGGCGCTGGGCACCGTTGCCGACGTGGTCAAGCTGGACGCCAACAACCGCCTGCTGGTCACGCAGGGCTTGCAGCGCATGCGCAGCGGCCGGCTGCAACCGGGCCTGCGCGCGCTGTTTGCCGTGGCGGGCCGCGAACCGCGCAGCGCCAATGGTTTCGACCTGGGCTTTGCGCTGGGCCCGCGCATCAACGCGGCGGGCCGCCTGGCCGACATGAGCCTGGGCATCGCCTGCCTGACGACGGATGACGAAGCGCAAGCGCTGGAAATGGCGCGCGAGCTCGACAACATCAACCGCGAACGCCGCACGATCGAAGCCGAAATGCGCGAACAGGCACTGGCCGCCATGGAAGCGCCCAATGCGGCGGCGGGCGCCACGGTCTGCGTATTCGACCCTGGCTGGCACCAGGGCGTGGTGGGGCTGGTGGCCTCGCGCCTGAAAGAAAAATTCTGGCGTCCCACGCTGGCCTTCGCGCCGGCGGGCGATGACGAAATCCGTGGCTCGGGCCGCTCCATTCCCGACGTGCATCTGCGCGACGCGCTGGACCTCGTGTCCAAGCGCCACCCCAACCTGATCCGCAAATTCGGCGGCCACGCCATGGCGGCCGGCCTGACGCTGGGCCGCGCCGACTTTCCCGCCTTCGCGCCCGCGTTCGACGCCGCCGTGCGCGAGCTGACCGGCCGCGACACCTTCGAACCGGTCATTGAAACCGACGGGTCGCTGGAAACCGGCTACGCCAACGCCGAAATCGCCGGCATGTTGCAGCAACAGGTCTGGGGCGCGGGCTTTGCCGCCCCCCTGTTCCTGGACGAATTCACCGTACGCAACCAGCGCCTGGTCGGCGAAAAGCACTTGAAGCTGTCGCTGGAACGCGGCCACCAGCGCTTTGACGCCATCTGGTTCGGCCACGACCAGTCGCTGCCCGAACACATCCAGGCCGCGTACCGCCTGGAACAGAACGTCTGGAACGGCATGGTGTCGGTGCAGCTGGTGATCGAGCACGCGGGGTAAAGCCTGGGGGGAAGCCGACGCTGGCACGATCGCTTCCCAACCAGCGATCCGTCCCCCCTGTTGCAACACGCGCCCGCGTAGTTGCCCCAACCACGGTAAAATGCCAGGTTTCGCACAAAAGTCATCAGGACAGGATCATCATGGAAGCCGAACGTCAGAACCAGCTCGCAGCCCGCCTCGCCGATTACGCGGAGCGCGAACAGGCTCTACGGAGGTATCTTTGACTACGATGCCAAAGCTGAACGCCTGCACGTTGTAAACGCCGAGCTCGAAGACCCGGCGGTCTGGAACGACCCAAAGCACGCCCAGGACCTGGGCCGTGAAAAGAAAGCCCTGGAAGACGTGGTGGAAACGCTCACCGGTCTTGGCACGGGCCTGGCCGACGCCAACGAATTGTTTGAACTGGCCGAGGCCGACGACGACGATTCCACGCTCGAATCCATCGAAAAGGACGCCGACGCGTTCCAGGAAAAGCTGGAAAACCTGGAATTTCGCCGCATGTTCTCCAACCCGGCCGACCCGCTGAACTGCTTCCTGGACATCCAGGCGGGCGCGGGCGGCACGGAAGCCCAGGACTGGGCATCGATGCTGCTGCGCCAGTACCTCAAGTACGCCGAGCGCAAGGGCTTCAAGGTCGAAGTCCTGGAAGAATCCGAAGGCGACGTCGCGGGCATCAAGTCGGCCACCATCAAGATGGAAGGCGAATACGCCTTTGGCTACCTGCGTACCGAAACCGGCGTGCATCGCCTGGTTCGCAAGAGTCCGTTCGATTCGTCCGGCGGCCGCCACACCTCGTTCGCCAGCGTCTTCGTATACCCCGAAGTCGATGAATCGTTTGAAGTGGAAGTGAACCCCGCCGACCTGCGCGTGGACACCTACCGCGCGTCCGGCGCGGGCGGTCAGCACATCAACAAGACCGATTCCGCCGTGCGCCTGACGCACATCCCGACGGGCATCGTGGTGCAGTGCCAGAACGACCGCTCGCAGCATCGCAACCGCGCCGAAGCCATGCAGATGCTGAAGTCCAAGCTCTACGAACTGGAAATGCGCAACCGCATGGCCGAACAGCAGAAGCTGGAAGACTCCAAGACCGATGTGGGCTGGGGCCACCAGATTCGTTCGTACGTGCTGGACCAAAGCCGCATCAAGGACCTGCGTACGAACGTTGAAATTTCCAACACGCAGAAAGTGCTGGACGGCGACCTGGATCCCTTCATCCAGGCCAGCCTGAAGCAAGGCGTTTAAGTCTGTCGCGATACTTCCGCTAACCGTACCCAGAGGTCCACGAATGTCTGACACCATCGCAATCCTTACCGGCGCTTCGCGCGGCATCGGCGCCGCCATGGCGCGCGGCCTGGCCAAACCGGGCACCCGCCTGATCACGCTGGCGCGCCGCGAAGACCCCGAACTGGCCGCCTACGCGCAGTCGCGGGATCTGCAGCTGGAACAACTGTCCGTGGACCTCTCGGACTTGAAAGCGGCCGAAGCCTCGGCTGAACGCATCTGCGCGGCCCTGCCGCGCGATGCCAAGCGCTATCTGCTTATCAACAATGCGGGCACGGTGCACCCCGTGGCCGGCACCGACGCCCTGATCGACAGCGCGGCCATTACCGCCGCCTTCAACCTGAACGTCACCGCCGTCATGCTGCTGACCGCGCGCTTTCTGGCCGCCGTCGAAGGCCTTAACGCTGACCGCCGCGTGCTGAACATTTCC
Source organism: Achromobacter sp. LC458 (assembly GCF_001005835.2). Classification (NCBI taxonomy): domain Bacteria; kingdom Pseudomonadati; phylum Pseudomonadota; class Betaproteobacteria; order Burkholderiales; family Alcaligenaceae; genus Achromobacter; species Achromobacter sp. LC458. The sequence continues at coordinate 57,198 of NZ_LBHW02000020.1, read as the reverse complement.
TCCGGCGCGGGCCGCAACCCGAACGCCGGCTGGGGCGTCTACTGCGCCACCAAGGCCGCGCTGGACATGTACACGCGCGTGGTCAAGCAGGAACAAGGCGCCGACGGCGCGCGCATCGTCGCGCTGGCCCCCGGCATTGTCGACACCGACATGCAGGTCGCCATCCGTTCCAGCGACCCCGACAGCTTCCCCGCGCTGGCCAAGTTCCAGGACTTCCACGCCACGGGCAAGCTCGCTTCGCCCGCCAATGTGGCCGCCCGCATCCTTGCCTACCTGGATCGCGAAGATTTCGGCACGACCGACATCGACGACATCCGCAATTACGACTGATCCCCTTACCATGACCGACCACTCGACCGCTCCGGCACCCGCCCAGGATGAAAACCGCTTGATCGCCGAACGGCGCGCCAAGCTGGCCAAACTGCGCGAAACCGGGGTTGCGTACCCGAACGACTTCGTTCCGGACGCCCGCGCCGCCGCGCTGCACGACAAGTACGACGGCGAGGAACAGGAAGCCCTGGCCGCCGCCGGCGTCACCGTCAAGGTGGCCGGCCGCATGATGCTCAAGCGCGTCATGGGCAAGGCCAGCTTCGCCACCCTGCAAGACAGCACCGGCCGCATCCAGATCTACCTGGACCGGGGCACGCTGGGCGAAGACAACTACGCCGCGTTCAAGCAATGGGACATCGGCGACATCATCGCGATCGAAGGGTCGGTCTTCAAGACCAACAAGGGCGAATTGTCGGTGCACGCCGCCACCGCCCGCCTGCTGTCCAAGTCGCTGCGCCCGCTGCCCGACAAGTTCCACGGCGTGGCCGACCAGGAACTGCGCTACCGCCAGCGCTACGTTGACCTGATCATGACGGACGCCACGCGCCGCACGTTCGAAGCGCGCAGCAAGGCCGTGGGCAGCATCCGCCAGTTCATGCTGAACGCCGGCTTCCTCGAAGTGGAAACGCCCATGCTGCACCCGATTCCGGGCGGCGCGGCGGCCAAGCCGTTCGTCACGCACCACAATGCGCTGGACATGGAAATGTACCTGCGCATTGCGCCCGAGCTCTACCTGAAGCGCCTGATCGTCGGCGGCTTCGAACGCGTGTTCGAAGTCAACCGCAACTTCCGCAACGAAGGCGTCAGCCCGCGTCACAACCCTGAATTCACGATGATGGAGTTCTACGCGGCCTATGCGGAATACCGCTGGCTGATGGACTTCACGGAAGAACTGATCCGCCAGGCCGCCATCTCGGCCACCGGCAGCGCCGTGCTGACGTATCAGGAGCGCGAGCTTGATCTGTCCAAGCCGTTCGACCGCCTGACCATCTGCGAAGCCATCCTGAAGTACGCGCCGGGCTACACGCAGGCACAGCTGGACGACCCGGTTTTCGTGCGCGCTGAACTCAAGAAGCTGGGCGCGGACGCTGACGGCCCCGTGCTGTCGCGCGCCGGCCTGGGCGCGCTGCAACTGGCGCTGTTCGAAGAGACGGCCGAAGCCAAGCTCTGGAACCCCACGTACATCATCGACTACCCGGTTGAAGTGTCGCCGCTGGCGCGCGCTTCCGACACGCGCGAAGGCATCACCGAGCGCTTCGAGCTGTTCATGACCGGCCGCGAAATCGCCAACGGCTTCTCGGAATTGAACGACCCCGAAGACCAGGCCGAACGCTTCCGCTCGCAAGTCGAAGCCAAGGACGCCGGCGACGAAGAAGCCATGTTCTACGACGCGGACTACATCCGCGCGCTGGAATACGGCATGCCTCCGACAGGCGGCTGCGGCATCGGCATCGACCGCCTGGTCATGCTGCTGACCGACAGCCCCAGCATCCGCGACGTCATCCTGTTCCCGCACCTGCGTCGTGAAGACTAAGGTCGCAGCAGCGCAGGCGAGCGCCGGAGCAGCGTCGTGATCTTCAAGATCCTGATGCTGCTGCTGATCGTGGCGGGGCTGGTCTATTGGATCAAGCACCCCCGCCGCGTCCTGCAGGGTGCGACCTACGCGCCCGCGCGGCCACGCCGCCCGGTGTTCATTGCGCTATGCATCGCCACCGCCATCTCCGTGGTGGCCGCGATCTTGACGGCGCTGTTGTGGATGGGTGGCGTGGCCGGCGGCGTCACCGGCGGCGGCTATCACGGCGAAGCCGACTTCCTGCTGCCTGTCTCCGGTTGCCTGCTGGCCTTGGGCGTGGCGTGCGCCGTGGCGGCATTCCTGAAGCGTCGCGGCTAGGCGGCGGCATCCAGCGGCCACGCGCCCGCCCCTTCCGGCAACGCCGGCAACGACGCCAACAACATCGCATCGATGAAAGCCGCCGGCGCCAGACGCCCGCCAGGCTTGTACCACTGCACCGTCAGGTTCATCGCCCCCAACACGCAGCGCTTGATGACGCGCGCGTCGCCCTGGATCAGCCCCGCCTGAACGGCATCCGCCACCACCGACTGCCACATCGCTTCGTAGCGATCGCTTAGCGCCTTGACCGCCGACTGGCTGGGCGCGGACAAGCTGCGCCATTCGTAGACCAGCGCATTCATTGCATCGCCGCCCGCGCCTTGCAGCATGCTCCACATGTGCACGCGAAACAGCGCGGCAAGCCGATCCGCCGGCGCATCGTAGTACGCCAGCGCGCGTTCGCCCCCGTCGATCACTTCCTGGATGCCGTTGTTCATCACCGCCACCAGGATCTCTTCCTTGCTGCGAAAGTGATGGAACAGGCTGCCCGACTGCAAGCCCACGGCGCGCGCCAATTCGCGCACCGTGGTCCGTTCGTAGCCGTGCTTGCAGAACAGCCTGCCGGCCGTCAGCACCAGTTCGCGGCGGCGTTCGGAATCAGCGCCCTCTTCGCGCGGCACAAGGGCCGCGGTCTTTGTCATAGCCGATCACAGCCTTTGAATGATGGTGGCCGTGGCCATGCCATGGCCGATGCACATCAGCTGCATGCCGATTTCGCCTTCGGTCGCCTCCAGCCCCGCCAGCATCTTGGCCATCAGCCCGGCACCGGTCGCACCCAAAGGGTGGCCGTGCGCGATGGCGCCGCCCCAGGGATTCACGCGCGCGGGCTTCGCATCAAGCTCGCGCTGCCACGCCAGCACCACGCTGGCGAAGGCTTCGTTGATTTCGATCCAGTCGATGTCTTCCAGCGCCAACCCGGCACGCGCCAAGGCCTGACGCGCCGCCGGGATCACGCCCGTCAGCTGCATCACCGGGTCGGACCCCACGACCACCCGCGCCAGGAAACGCGCCCGAGGCCGCAGCCCGTCGGACAGCGCGGTGTCGCGATCCGCCAGCAACACCGCCGCCGCCCCGTCTGCCAGCTGGCTGGCGTTGGCGGCGGTAACGCCGCCCTGGCCAGCGGGCCGCATCGCGGGCGCCATGGCAGCCATACGCGCCGCGTCGGTCTTCTCCCTGATACCTTCGTCCCGATGCGCGGCGTCTTGCGGGCCGGGCAGCAGTTCGGCATGCAGGCCGGCCCGCGCGGCAGCCCAGGCGCGTGCGTGGCTTTCGCGCGCCCAATCGTCCATGTCCGCCTGCGACAGTTTCCAGTGGTCGGCGATGCGCTCGGCGCTTTCAATCTGATGCACTAGCGCATGGCGTTCCAACAGCGCAGGGTTCAGCGATTCAAAACCCTTGAATTCGCCCTGCCCCAAGGTCACGTCCAGGAACATCGGCACGCGGCTCATGCTTTCGACGCCGCCCGCGACCACGTAGCGCATATCGCCCGCCGCGATGGCTTGCGCGCCAAAATGCACCGCCTGCTGGCTGGAGCCGCACATGCGGTTCAGCGTTACGCCCGGAACGGTTGCCGGCACGCCGGACAGCAGTGCCGCCAGCCGCCCCACGTTTGCGCCCTGCTCACCCGCCTGGCTGACGCAGCCCGCGATCAGGTCCTCGACCTTGTCGCCCGGCAAGCCGGCACGCGCCAGCAAGCCATCCACCGTCTGCGCCAGCAACGTATCGGGCCGCGTATCGGCCCACCATCCGCCACGCCGACCAAACGGCGTGCGAACCGCCTCCACGATCACGGCGTCATTCATGCCATCGTCTCCTCAACGTAGAGCCTTTCGATTTCGTTCGCGTACGTGCGATAGATGCTGGCCCGGCGCACTTTCATGGTGGCCGTGACCTCGCCATCATCGTGGTCCAGTTCCTTGGTCAACAGGTGAAAGCGCTTGATCTGCGACACCGGCGCCAGCCCGGCGTTGGCGCGCGACACTTCTTGCTGCACCAGCTCGCGCACCTCGGGCGATTCCGCCAGCGACCGGAAATGCGTGAACGCAATGCGGCGCGACTCGGCCCACTTGCCCACCGTGTCGAACTCAAGCTGGATCAGCGCCGACACGAACTTGCGCCCATCCGCGATCACGATGCATTCCTTCACATACGGGCTGCCCTTGACGGCGTTTTCGATTTCGGACGGCGTCAGGTTCTTGCCGCCGGCCGTGATCATGATGTCTTTCAGGCGATCCACGATGCGCACGCGGCCGTCCTGTTCCGCCACCACGTCGCCCGTATGCAGCCAGCCGTCGCGCACCGTGTCGGCGGTGGCGTCCGGGTTCTTGTAATAGCCCTGGAACACCATGTCGCCGCGCACCAGCAATTCACCCGCCTCGCCCATCTTCCATTCCACGCCCAGGATCGGTTCACCCACCGTGCCTACCTTTACGCGATCGGGGTGTTGGCCGAAGATCATGCCGGCGGACTCGGTCAGCCCATAGACTTCCAGCAGCGGCACGCCCAGATTGCGAAAGTAGCGGACCACATCGGGCGGTATCGGCGCGGCGCCCGTCATCGCGACGCGCACGCGCCGCAAGCCGATGAAGTTCTGCAAGGCGCGCAGCACCAGCCAGTACCACAGCGCATGCGTCAGCCGTTCGCCCGTGCTGTATTGCGCAGGCGACTTTTCAAGAAACGGCGCACAACGCGCCAGCGCCCGCCGGTACAACCACTGTTGCAGCCGCCCCGCCTCCTGCATCTTGATCGAGATCGACGCGTGCAACTTTTCCCAGATGCGCGGCACGCCCAGGAAAATCGTCGGCGCCACTTCACGCAGGTCCTCCTGCACGGTGCGAATGGATTCCCCAAAATTCACCTGCGACCCCAGGTACAGAGGCACGAAGGTGGACAGCATTTGCTCGGCCACATGGCATAACGGCAGATACGACAGGTGCACGCTGGCCGCATCCATCGACAGCCGGTCCGCGATGCCCGGCGCCACGCCGCGCATGTTGCGGTAACTAAGCATGGCGCCCTTGGGCTTGCCGGTGGAGCCCGACGTATAAATCATCAGCCCCGTGTCATCCAGCCGCTGCGTATCCAGCGCGGCGTTCAGCGCGGGAAACTCGACGGCCTCGCGACGCGCGCCGTCGGCTTCGACCTCGGCAAAGGTGACGATGCGCGTGCGGTCGGCGGGCGGGTATGACCGCAGGCCTTTGGTCTCCATCATCACAATGCGGCGCAGCAAGGGCAGCCGGTGGGCCACTTGCAGCACCTTGTCGGTCTGCTCCTGGTCTTCGCACACCACCAGTTCGACGTCGGCATGCTCCAGCACATAACCCATTTCCTCGGCCGGGCTGGTCGAATACACACCCACCGCCACGCCGCCCACCGTGCCCGCCCCCAACTGCGTCAGCAGCCATTCCACGCGGTTTTCCGACACGATGGCCACGCGCCCGCCTGCACCTAAGCCCAGGGCACGCAGCCCCAGGCCCACGCGGCAGGCGCGCTGCCAGTAGTCCGCCCACGACAGCGGCTTCCAGATGCCAAAGTCTTTTTGCCGGATGGCGATGGCCGTGGGTTTGCGCCGCGCCTGCTCGCGCAACATCTGCGGCAGGGTCAGCTCGGGCCAGACGGCGGGATCAATCAACGCAACCATGGCCTTGTCCTTCATGACAGCCAGCGCTTGCGGCGCTTGTAATGCTTGATATCGCGAAAGCCGCGCGCCTCGCCCGTGCCGCCCACGCCCAGATAGAATTCGCGCACGTCGGGGTCGGCGGCCAGCTTGTCGGCCGAGCCGTCGATCACCACCTTGCCGGTTTCCATGATGTAGCCGTAGTGCGCCACGGCCAGCGCCACCGAGGCGTTCTGCTCAACCAGCAACATCGACACGCCCTGCTCGGCGTTGATGCGCGCGATGATGGAAAAAATGTTTTCGACCAGCATCGGCGACAAGCCCAGCGAGGGCTCGTCCAGCAGCATCAGGCGCGGCTGCGCGATCAACGCTCGGCCGATGGCCAGCATCTGCTGTTCACCGCCAGACAGATAGCCCGCCAGGCCGCGCCGCCGCTCGAACAGGCGCGGAAAGTAGCCGTAGACCAGGTCGAAGTCCACCCGCGCGCCGGGCCTGCCCGTCAGCGCGTAGGTGGCGGCCACCAGGTTTTCTTCCACGGTCAGGTCTTCAAATACGCGGCGCCCTTCCATCACGTGCGCAAGGCCCGATCGCACCAGGTTCTGCGGCTTGGCGCCGCGAGTGTCGCCGCCGTTGAACACGATGTGGCCGCGCACCAGTGCCCCGTCTTCCAGGTCCAGCAGACCCGACACGGCCTTGAGCGTGGTGGACTTGCCCGCGCCGTTGCTGCCCAAGAGCGCCACGATGTTGCCCGCCGGCACCGACAGGGACAGGCCACGCAGCACCTGCACCGCCTTGTTGTAGACGACTTCGATATTGTTGATGTCCAGCACCGCCGCGGGCGTGGCGGTGCCGGTCGATGCCGCGTGCGCGTCAGGGGCGAACGTCACAGGCGCCTCACTTGAGCACGATCCAGTCGGACGCCGGCACCATCTGCTTTTGCTTCACATCGGCGCGATAGATCCGGCCCACCGGAATGGAGTTGCCCTTGATGGTGATGGGCACGCCGATCAGCCCACCCGTGTCGAAGTCCTTGATGCCATCCAGCGCGGCTTTCATGTTGGCGCTGGTCAAATCCTTGCCGGCGTCCAGCGTGCGCTTGGCCACTTCGGAAAACAGCATCGCGGCCAGGAAGCCCTGCATATAGCCCGTGCTTTGATATTGCGGACGCATCTCGCGAATCTTCTTGAGCATCGGCGCATCGCCCTCGGTGTCGTAGTAGTAGCGATACGGCATCACGCCCATGAAGCCCTCGGCGTCTTCGCCCATCTGCATCACGGTGGAGTTGTCCATCGTCCAGAACGTGCCCATGTAGCGCGTCTTCAAGCCCATGCGCTTGCCCTGCCCCACGAATTCGGGAATGGGCGCCAGCACGTAGCCGTGGAAGATCGTGAAGTCAGGGTCGGCGCGGCGCAGCTTGATGACTTCGGTGGACACGTCCACGCTGCCCGGCGGCGTCATGATCTCGGTGGCGACCTTCAGGCCCAGCTTTTCCGCGACCGCGCGCGAACTGGCAATGGGGTCGCGGCCGAACTCGGTGTCGGAATACACGAACGCGACTTTCGCACCAGGCTGCTCCTTGGCGATGTAGCGCAGCAGGATGCCGAACATTTCGGTGTAGTCGGGCCCCAGCATGAACTGCGCCGGATACTTGGCGGGGTCGTTCAGCTCGGTGGCGAACGACGCGCCCGTCATCAGGATGTCGCCCGTGCGGTTCAATTCAGCGTTGATGGTCTTTGAAAAGCCCGTGGAATCGCCGTAGTAGAAATTCACCTTATTCTGGCTGGTGATCTTCTTGAAGGCGGCCACCGACGCATCGACCTTGTACGCCGTGTCTTCCGGCACGTAGCGCAGCTTGCGCCCCTTGATGCCGCCCTGGTCGTTGATGATCTTCACGTAGTCGGTGATGCCGGCGTGGATGCCCTGGCCCGCGAACGCGAACACGCCGCTCAAGGGAATTGACCCGCCCAGCACCAGGTCGTCAGCAGCGTGCGCGGCGGGCGCCGCCGCTATTGCCGCCGCCAGGCCCAGCGGGGCCAACAACCTCGATAAACCGCTGCCTATCCGGATGCGCTTCATGGTGTGTCTCCTTGGGTCTTTTTGGATCATGCAATCGGCCAAACCGCGTTCAGGTCCGGAATGGCCACAGGTGAAAGAAGCGACGCACGCGCCGCCAGATTTCCGCGAGCCCATGCGGCTCGAAGATCAGGAAGCCCACGATCAGCAGGCCGAAAACAATGGTGCGCACCGGCGATACCAAGCGCAGCGCGTCGCCCCCTACGGGCAGCCAACCGACGATCAGCTTGAGCAGTTCCGGCACCATCGTCATAAAGACCGCGCCCAGGATGGCCCCCAGGATCGAGCCCATGCCACCCACGATGATCGCAGCCAGGAAAAAAATCGACATGATCAGCGGAAAGCTCTCGGGTGTGACGACGCGAAAAAAGTACGCCCACAAGCCGCCCGCCACGCCCGCATAAAAAGACGACAGCCCGAACGACAGCAGCTTGTAGCGCAGCAGGTGGATGCCCAGCACTTCGGCCGAGATATCGCGGTCGCGGATGGCGATGAAGGCGCGGCCGATGCGGGTGCGAAACAGGTTGGCAGCGCCCAGCACCATCAGTATCGTCACCGGCACGATCAGCCAATAGATCTTGAACGACGTGTCCAGGTCCACGCCCAGCAAGCGCGCGGGGGGCACCTGCAAGCCGGTGGTGCCGCCCGTAAATTGCCAATTGGCAAAGATGAAATGCGCAATGAACGACGCGGCGATGGTGGCGATGGCCAGGTACAAGCCCTTGACCCGCAACGACGGGATGCCCACCAGCAGCCCGCCCAGCATGGCCACCACCCCGCCCCCCAGCAAATTGACCAGCACCGGCGTACCCAGGCGCAGTTCCATCACGGCCACCGTGTACGCGCCCAGCCCCATGAACGCGGCTTGACCCAGGCTGACCAGCCCGGTGTAGCCCGTCAGGATATTCAAGCCCGTGGCACTGGCGATATTGATAGCGACCAGACAGGCCAGGTACAACCAGTACGCGTCGGCCACGAATGGGAACAACACCAGCGAAGCCGCCAGCAAGGCCAGCCACACGTGCTGGGTGCGCGTATCGAACAGGGCCTCGTCCGCCAGGTAAGTCTGTTTCGCGGTCGCGATGCGCATGGGTCAGAGCCTCTCGATTTCACGGGTGCCAAACAGGCCGTAGGGCCTGACCATCAGCACCACGACCAGCACGATGAAAGTGGCCAGCAGCTTGAATTCGCCACCCAGATAGGCGCCTGCCCAGGCTTCCAGCAGGCCGATGAACACACCGCCCACCAGCGCCCCCGCCACGCTGTCCAAGCCTCCCACGATCACCACCACCAACACCGACAGGCCGAACACGCCCATCGACGAAGAGATGCCGCCGATGGCGCCCACGATCACGCCCGACACCGCCGCCAGCGCGCCCGCCGCCACCCAGGCCAACGAGAACACGCGCGGCACGTTGATGCCCATCGCATAGGCCGCGCCCTGATCGGACGCCGTGGCGCGCAAGGCCACGCCGCCGCGCCAGTAGCGAAACACCACCAGCACCAGCAACGCCAGCACCACCGCCACCCAGAATCCGTAGAACACCTTGGGGGCAACAAACGCCTCGCCGATCATCACGGGCGAGCGCGGCATGAATTCCGGCAAGCGCCGTTGATCCGCTGTCCAGATCAGTTCCACCACCCCCACCAGAATCGAGGCCAGGCCCACGGTCACCATGAATACCGAGATGGGCGCTTCGCCCAGCATCGGCCGTATCGTCAGCCGTTCGACCAGCGCGCCCAACGCGCCCGACACGACGACAGCACCCACAATGGCCAGCCAGATCGGCCACTGCATGCCGGTGGCAAACGCGTAAAACACATAGGCGCCCAGCATCAGGAATTCACCGATGGCGATGTTCACGACGCGCGTGGCCTTGTAGACGATGACGAACGCCAGGGCAGCCAGCGCGTACAGGCCGCCACTGCCCAGTCCCGCCAGGGTCACTTCCAGGAAGAACAGCGCGTCCATCACGCGGCCTCCCGCAGACGGCGGCGCAGGTCGCCCACGTCCCCCGCGCCCAGATAGGCTTTGATGACCTCGGGGTTGGCTTGCACCTCGGCGGGCGTGCCATCGGCAATCACCTGGCCAAAGTTCAGCACCACGACGTGATCCGACAGGTCCATCACCATGCCCATGTCGTGCTCAACCATCAGCACCGTCACGCCCCACTCGGTGCGCGCATCCAGGATGAAGCGCGCCATGTCGTCGGTTTCTTCGCGATTCATGCCGGCCACGGGTTCGTCCAGCATCAGCACCTTGGGCTGCATGGCCAGCGCGCGGGCCAGTTCCACGCGCTTTTGCAACCCATAGGACAACGCCGCCACGGGCGCATGGCGGATGTGGTCGATTTCAAGAAAGTCGATGATGCGTTCTTCGATGTCGGCCCGCAGCGCCATTTCTTCGCGGCGCGCGCGGCCCAGGTACAGCAGCGCATCCAGCACGTTGGTGCGCAGGTGCGCGTGGCGACCCAGCTTGATGTTGTCCAGCACGGTCATGCCGCGAAACAGCGCGATGTTCTGAAAGCTGCGCGCCAAGCCCATCCGCGCGCGCTCGGGCGCCGCCACGCGACTGATGTCGCGGCCTTCAAATCGGATCTGGCCGGTGGCCGGCTTGTAGAAGCCGGAAATGGTGTTGAACAGCGACGTCTTGCCTGCGCCGTTGGGGCCGATGACGGTGGTGATGGTGCCGGGCGCCACCCGGAAGCCCACGCCCGTCAGCGCTTTTACGCCGCCAAAAGCCAAGGTAACGCCATCCACCTCCAGCAAGGGAGCGTGTTCGGACTGATCCACCATTTGTCTCCTCGCTGATTGATCGCGAAGTTATTTGCCGCCTTGTGGCGGACATTTTTTTGGGCGATGAATCGGGCGACCCGCCAGGCAGGCGATGCAACGAACCTGTCTTTTACCTACGCCAATCCAGCGCCGGAAAATCGTTCAATGCGACAGTGCTATGCGGCAGTGCTATGCGTTACGCTAGACCTGCTTAAAACAAAACCAAGCAAGCGCTCGGTTCAGACCATAGCATCGCGGTTTTTGGATCGACAGTTGGTACTTACCCGATAACGGAGACACGCCATGACCCAGGAACTTCCCACGTTCGATTCCGTGCTGCTGGAGGCGGACGGCACGCTGGCCACCGTCACGCTGAACCGCCCCGACACGCTTAACGCCATCGACGTCGCCATGGCGCGCGACCTGCAACGCGCCGCGCAATGGCTGGAAACGCAGAAGGATATTCGGGTCGTTCGGTTGCGTGCGGCGGGCAAGGCGTTTTGCGCCGGCGGCGACATCAGCATGTTCACCGGCGAAGCGGCGCAGGTGCGCGCCACCTTGCTGGACCTGTTCACGCCGCTGAATGATTTCATCGCGCGCATCGCACGCATGAACAAGATCTGGTTGGCGCAAGCGCATGGCGTCGCGGCGGGCGCTGGCTTGTCGCTGGTGCTGGCCTGCGATCTGGCCATTGCCGATAACGACACACGCTTCATGACCGCGTACTTGAAGCTGGGCGCAACGCCCGACGCGGGTATGACGCACGGGCTGGTTCGCGTGCTGGGCGCACGGCGCGCGCTGGACCTGCTGCTGCGACACGATGCCTTCACGGCAAGCGATGCGTTGGCATGGGGCATTCTTAACCGCAGCGTGCCCGCTTCGGATCTGGCTGAGGCGGGTGCACGCTACGCCCAGGAACTGGCCCGCCATGCGCCGCATGGTATTGCGGGCGCGAAGGCTTTGCTGCGCAGCGCGCAGCACGCCACCTTGGAGACGCAACTGGCCGAGGAGACGGCGCGCTTTTTGGATTCCGCGGGTCGGGCGGACTTTGCCGAGGGCGTGCGCGCGTTCCGCGAAAAACGCGCGCCGCAGTTCAAGGGGTAATAGCGCGGGCGGGGGCGTTAGGGGTTCGTGAGCGGCGCGCGGCCTTCATGGACCCTCCCCGCCGTTGCTGTTCCCTACGCTTGCTTCCACACCGGTGCACGCTTTTCCACAAATGCCGACAGTCCCTCGGCGGCATCCGGCGTGGCGGCAGCGTTGCAGAACACCTCGACGGCGGTCGCCAGCTTGCGGCGGTAGTCGTTATCGTTGGCAAACACGAACGCGCGGCGGCCCATGGCCAGCACCTGTGGCGGCTTGCTTGCCAACGATTGCGCCAACTGGCGCGCCTGCGCCAACAACTGCGCTTCTTCTTCAACGCGCGCCACCAGGCCCAGCGCGTGCGCTTCCTGCGCACTGAATGTGCGGCCGGTAAAGAGCAGATCAAACGCGCGATGCTTGCCCACGATGGCAGGCAGATGCGCGTAGTGAATGGCCGGCAGCACACCAACATCAATCTCGGGATACCCGAACGTGGCGTTGCTGGCGGCCACGATCATGTCGCTGGAAATGGCCACCGTCATGCCGCCGCCGCGCACGGCGCCCGACACCACGGATATCGACGGCTTGGTCAGGTTGAATTGCGCGTCGTAGAGCTTGACGTACAGCCGGGACAACAGCGCATGGATTTCGCCGGCTGAACTGGCCATCAGTTTCTTCATATCCAACCCGGCGCAGAAGCGGCCGGGAAGATCGCTGGCCAGCAGCACCGCGCGCACGGCCGTATCGGCATTGGCGCGCTCCAGCGCGGCAATCAACGCATCCAGCATGTCCACATCCAGTGCATTGACCGGCGCATGGCACAGGTGAATCTCGGCGATCCGGTCGCGCACTTCGTAGCGTAGATAGGTCAACATGGTTCTCCGGGTGCTGTGTGGGGCGACGCTTGGGGTGCTTGTTGGGGTGCTTGTTGGGGTGCTTCCTGCACGCTGCCGGCGGCAAGCAAGGCGTCGATGTCGTCGGGCGTGTAGCCCAAGTCTGCCAGAATCTCGCGGCTGTGCTGTCCAAGCAGCGGCGCAGGCATGGCGGCTTGGCGCGGCTGCTTGCCGAACCGCACGGGCAAGCCCACGTTTTGAACCGTACCCAGCACCGGATGCTGGCTGCTGACGATGAGCTCGCGTGCCGCCACCTGCGGGTGCGACAGCGCCTGGTCCAGCGTGTGTATGGCCGAACAGGCAATGCCGGCGGGCTTGAGCGTGGCGATCCAGTCGGCCACCGTTCGCGTCGCAATCCGCGCCTGCACCAATGCCACGGTCGCGTCAAAGTTGCGCACGCGCGCCGCGTTGCTGGCGAATTCCGGATCGTTCACCTTGTCCTGCAAACCGGCGACGGCACAAAAGCGCTGCCATTGTGCGTCATTGCCCACGCCCAGCATCAGGTCGCCATCCGCCGCGCGAAACGCCTGATACGGGCACATCGCCGGGTGGCCCGTGCCCATGCGACGCGGAATCTGGCCAGTGCGCCAATAATTCTGCGCCATGTACGACATCAAGCCCAATGAGGTATCCAGCAACGACACGTCCAGATACTGTCCTTGCCCCGTCTGCGCACGCTGAAGCAGCGCCGCCAGAATGCCACTTAACGCAAACGACCCGGTGCCCAGGTCCACCGGTGAAAAGCTGGCGCGGGCGAAGTTGCCGCCCGGCTCGCCCATGGTGCTGATCATGCCGCTGAAGGCTTGCAGCATCACGTCATAACCGGGCTCGTCACCCATCGGCCCTTCGCGGCCATACCCGGAAATTTCGCAATAGATCAGCGTCGGATTCAGGCGGGCCAGCGTCTCGTAGTCAACACCGAGCCGCGCGGCGGTCTTGCCGCCGAACCCCTGCAACACCACATCCGCCTGCTGGGCCAGCCGATGCACCACTGCCCTGCCCGCGTCGGATTTCAAGTCGACGGCCAGGCTGCGCTTGTTGTGGTTGACGGCCAGGAACGTGGCGGATTGCCCGGCGTCCTGCGGCAACCAGGCGCGCGTGTCGTCGCCGGTGCCCACGGGCTCGACCTTGATGACGCGCGCGCCCAGCTCGCCCAGATACTGGCCGCACAACGGGCCGGCCAGCACCTTGCTCAGATCCAGCACCGGAATGTCTTTCAGTGGCGTCCGATGAGGAACTGGTGGTGGTGTCGCCACCGGCAGCAAGCGGCGGCGCACAAGCGTGGTCCGGGCAATTGGCCACGTTACCTAAGATGGGGTTAGGCGCCCTGGCCAAACTACCGCTGGTTTTGCCGGCAATCCACATAGTTTGCGGCGGCTGCTGGACAAGTATCAGCAGCAGGAACGCACTGCGTTTCGCGTCATTGCAGAAGCCAACGCGATCCCGCAATTGATAGAACTGGTTCACGCCGGGCTGGCGCACACGATCCTGTCCTACGAAGCGGTGCGCAAAGAGGCAATGCGCGGCGAGGTGTCGCTGCGCCGGATAAAAGCGCCGCGCCTGACGCGGCCGGTATTCCTATGCCGTTCGGACGTGCTGCCGCTGTCCATGGCGGCCACCGCCGTGGCGGACCGGGTAAGCCGGATCATCATCGATGGCGGCTTGCCCGGTTAGCTCGCGTGTCAGATCAGGCCGGCGCGCTTCTCGACCGCCTGCGCCCAGCGCCGCGCCACGGTCGGCGAGGTTGCGCAGGTGGCGGAGTCGGTAACCACGCGCACGGCGCGTTCAAGCAGTTGAATGTCGGCCTCGTGCTGGCGCGCCACATGCGGGTCTTCGAAGAAGATCACGCGCTGGCACTGATGCTCAAGCACCAGTTCGGCAATCTGCGCGTCGCCGCCCAGCGGACCGCTCAGGTAGCGATGCACCCACGGCGTATCCTTGGGCCACCCGCGCGACCATGCCAATTCGTTCAGCCGGCCGCCTGTGGTGCCTGTCGCCACGCGCCGGGCAAACTGCGACAACACGTCGAAATGCTCGCTGGCAAACGCCACCATCTCGTCTTTGAGCGCATCGTGCGCGATCATGGCCAGCGTCTGGCCCGTGAAGTTGAACAGGCGCGACACGGACGCATCAGGCGCCAACCCGGCATGCACGCGTTCCACTTCCATCCATTCGATGGCACCGGCCACTGTTGAAATAAACGGTCGGCCATGCGTGATGCACTGACGCTTTAACGCCAAGGCTTCCGGGAAAATCGACGACGGATCCACCGGGTCGATCAGATAGATAGCGCCGTCGAACGGCGCCTGCCCGTCGCGCCCTTCGGTCACGCGCGCCACCAGCTTCATCAGTCCGCCTTCGCGCCCGTAGGGATACCGGATCAGCCCGCTGTAGCCCTGCAACATCCCTTCGCGCACGATGGCGTCATGGGTGCGGCCGACGGTGTGCAGTTGGACGCCCAGCTCGCGTATCGTGGACGAGCACGCGCGCAACCAGGTGAACAAAGCGGCATCGGGGGTTTCGTGGTGCAGCCGGTTGGCGGCCAGGCCAAAGCGCAATGGAGCAGCGGGCATCAGTAGACTCGGACAAGGTGGAACACAACGTACGGATCCTTGATGATAACGTGGCCGCTTGACGGCGGCACGGCGGCACGACGGCCGCGCAAACAAAAACGCCCCCATCCGGGAGCGTTTTTGTTTGATGCGGTCAGTCCGCTTCGTCGATCCAGGCCATCTGGATGGCTTCAAGGATTTTTTCGCCACAGTGGGCGGGGTCGTCGTTGAAACCAGGCAAGGCCATGACCCATTCGCGCAGCTGCGTGAAGCGCAGCGTTTTGGGGTCCACGTCAGGATGCGCGTCGACCAGGGCGGCCGCAACGTCGTAGGTATCGGTCCACTTCATCAATGGCCCTCTTTGGCATGGTTGATGGTGTACTTGGGAATTTCAACCGTCAGGTCAGCGTCGGTCACCAGCGCCTGGCACGACAGGCGCGACGTGGGCGTCAAGCCCCAAGCCTTGTCCAGCAAGTCCTCTTCGTCGTCCGTCGCGTCTTCCAGTGCGGAATAGCCCTGCTTGATGACCACATGACAGGTGGTGCACGCACACGATAGTTCGCAGGCGTGCTCGATGTCGATATGGTTGTCCAGCAAAATGCGGCAGATCGACACGCCCTTGGGCGCGTCCTCGATTACGGCGCCTTCAGGGCAGTAGTCGGGATGAGGCAATACAGTCAGTTTCGGCATAGCGTCTTATCAGGCAATCTCATCAAGTTTTCGACCCGCCAAGGCGGCGCGAATGCTGCGGTCCATGCGGCGCGCGGCGAAGTCGTCGGTTGCGGCCGACAAGGCCTGCACGGCGCCCTTCACGGTGTCCACATCGTCGGCCGCTTGGGCGTCGATGGCGGCTTGCAGGCATTCATCAACGCGGCGGCGCTCGTCGGCGTCCAGCAGGTCGCCGTCAACCGCCAGCGCGGCTTGCACGGATTCCACCAACTGGCGCGCGTCCACTTGCTGCTCGCGCAACATGCGGGCGCGGGCGTCGGTATCGGCTTGCGCCACGCTGTCGGCCAGCATCTGGGCAATTTCGTCGTCGCTTAATCCGTAAGACGGCTTGACCGACACGGCGGCCTCGACGCCCGTGCTTTGCTCGCGCGCAGTCACGCTGAGCAAGCCGTCGGCATCCACCTGGAACGTCACGCGGATGCGCGCGGCGCCCGCCACCATCGGCGGAATGCCGCGCAGTTCGAAGCGAGCCAGGGAACGGGAGTCCGCCACCAGGTCGCGTTCGCCTTGCACCACATGAATGCTCATGGCGGTCTGGCCGTCCTTGAACGTGGTGAACTCCTGGGCGCGCGCCACGGGAATGGTGCTGTTGCGCGGGATCACCCGTTCAACCAGCCCGCCCATGGTTTCCAGACCCAGCGACAGCGGAATCACGTCCAGCAGCAGCCAATCTTCACCCGGTGCGCGATTACCGGCCAGCAGATTCGCCTGCAACGCCGCGCCCAGCGCGACGACTTGATCCGGGTCCAGGTCGGTCAGGGGCTCCGTGCCAAACACCTTGCCCACTGCGGCCCGCACGACAGGCATGCGCGTCGCGCCACCCACCATCACCACGCCTTTCACGTCCGCCGGCGTCAAAGACGCATCGCGCAGCGCGCGGCGCGCGCAATCGAGCGTGCGTTCGATAAGCGGCAGGGCCAAGGTTTCGAATTCGGCGCGGGTCAGTACCAGATCCACGTTGCGGCCGTCGGCCAGCGCCAGCTTCAGCGTCGCGCTGTCCGCGCTGGACAAGGCTTCACGCGCGGCGCGCGCAGCCATCAACAAACCGCGCCGGTCAGCGGCAGAAAACTCGCCGGCCGCCAGCTTGGCCACGGCGTGATCGACAATCAACGCATCAAAATCGTCACCCCCCAGCGCCGTGTCGCCGCCGGTGGAGATCACTTCGAATACGCCCTGCGTCAGCCGCAAGATGGAAATATCAAAGGTGCCGCCGCCCAGGTCATAGACGGCGTAAACGCCTTCCGATGCGTGGTCCAAGCCATAGGCGATGGCGGCAGCGGTCGGTTCGTTCAGAAGGCGCAGTACGTTCAGCCCGGCCAGCCGCGCGGCGTCGCGCGTTGCCTGGCGCTGGGCGTCGTCAAAGTAAGCGGGCACGGTAATCACCGCGCCCACCAAGTCATCGCCCAATACGTCTTCGGCGCGCTGACGCAGCACCGCCAGAATCTGGGCCGACACTTCAACAGGGCTCAAATCGCCCTGCACCGTGCGGATCCGGACCATGCCGGGCGCGTCCACGAATTCATAAGGCGCACGCGTGGCACGCGCCTCTTCCAGCGAACGGCCCATGAATCGCTTCACGGAAACTACGGTATTCAAGGGGTCTTCGGCTTGCTGCGCGAGGGGCTCGCGGCCCGTTGTGACTTTGCCACCCGGCAGGTAGCGCACCGCCGACGGCAGCAGGGCATGGCCCTGCGCATCGGGCAGCACTTCAGCCACGCTGCTGCGCACTGCCGCAACGAGGGAATTGGTAGTGCCCAGATCGATGCCCACCGCCAGCTTGCGCTGGTGCGGCGCGGGCGATTCACCGGGCTCGGATATCTGCAATAAGGCCATGATCTATTTTTTCTGGTCAGTTGGCGGCGATGTGCAGGCACCCGGTGCTCGGGCGCCACAACGCAGCGTTGGCTATCCAGCGGGCTGGGCGTGCGCCAGCTCTTGCGCCAGTTTTTCCACGAACATCCATTCGCGTACCTTAAGGCCCGCGGCGGCATGGTCGTGCTCATCGTCCAGCAGGCGCTTGAGCGTGGCGCGCATCGACACGCGAGCCTCGTCCAGTTCCGTGCGCAGGGTCGCCAGCGCGTCAGCGTCGTCACGCGCGTCGTCCAGCATTTCGCGCCACGTCATCTGCTGCATCAGGAACGCCGTGTCCATGGACGTGTTGCTTTCGGTCTGCAGGTCCACGCCCGCCTGTTCGCACAGATAGCGGGCCCGCAGCAAGGGATCGCGCAAAACGCGATACGCCTCGTTGGCTCGTGCGGCCCATTGCATGGCGACACGGCGCTCGGCGGGGCTGGCTGTGGCATAGCGATCGGGATGCACCTGCGCCGCGACGGCTCGCCACGACGTTTCCAGTGCTTGCGCATCCAGGTCAAAGCGGGCCGGCAAGCCGAACAGGCTGAAGTGGTCGTCTACAACAGCCAAGACTTACACCGTGAACGACTCGCCGCAGCCGCAGGTCGCCTTCTCGTTGGGGTTGCGGAACTTGAAGCCTTCGTTCAGGCCTTCCCGGGCGTAATCAAGCTCGGTTCCGTCCAGGTAAGCCAGGCTTTTGGGGTCAATGAAGACCTTTACGCCGAAGCTTTCGAACACGACGTCTTCCGGCGCCGAGTCGTCCACATATTCCAACTTGTAGGCCATGCCGGAACAGCCCGTCGTCCTAACGCCGAGCCGCAAGCCGATACCCTTTCCGCGCTTTTGCAAGTAGCGGCCGATGTGGGTGGCAGCCTGTTGGGTCAGGGTAACGGACATGATCAGCCTGCCACCGCTTCGGCCGGGGCCGAATGCTTCTCTTTGTAGTTCTGCACCGCGGCCTTGATAGCGTCTTCGGCCAGGATGGAACAGTGCACCTTCACCGGCGGCAGCGCCAATTCTTCGGCGATCTGCGTGTTGCGGATGTTCATCGCTTGGTCCAGCGTCTTGCCCTTGACCCATTCGGTCACGAGCGAGCTGGACGCAATGGCGGAGCCGCAGCCGTAGGTCTTGAAACGCGCGTCTTCGATCACGCCGGCTTCATTGACCTTGATCTGCAACTTCATGACGTCGCCACAGGCGGGCGCGCCGACCATGCCGGTGCCAACCGATTCGTCCGACTTGTCGAACGAACCGACGTTGCGCGGGTTTTCGTAGTGATCCAGAACTTTGGTGCTGTAAGACATGTTATTTCTCCACGTATTTCTTGGCGCGGGCGCTTAGTGCGCGGCCCACTGCACGGTGTTCAAGTCAATGCCTTCCTTGGCCATTTCCCACAGCGGCGACATATCGCGCAGCTTGCCAACGCGGCTCTTGAGCAATTCAATCGCGTAGTCCACTTCCTTTTCGGTCGTGAAGCGGCCGAGCGTGAAACGGATGGAACTGTGCGCCAGTTCGTCATTGCGGCCCAGGGCACGCAATACGTACGACGGTTCCAAGCTGGCAGACGTGCAAGCCGAGCCGCTGGAAACGGCCAGTTCCTTGATCGCCATGATCAGGGACTCGCCTTCGACATAGTTGAAGCTGACGTTCAAGTTGTGCGGCACGCGCTGGTCCATGTCGCCGTTCAGATAGACCTCTTCGATCTGCGACAGGCCATTCCACAGGCGATCACGCAGCATGCGGATGCGCTCGTTTTCGGTACCCATTTCTTCGCGCGCCAGGCGGAAAGCCTCGCCCATGCCGACAATCTGGTGCGTAGCCAGCGTGCCCGAGCGGAAACCGCGCTCGTGGCCGCCACCGTGCATTTGCGCTTCGATACGGATGCGCGGCTTGCGACGCACATACAGCGCGCCGATGCCCTTCGGGCCGTACGTCTTGTGCGCCGAAAACGACATCAGATCAACCTTCAGCTTTTGCAGGTCGATTTCCACCTTGCCAGTCGCCTGAGCGGCGTCGACGTGGAAAATGATGCCCTTTTCGCGGCAGATTTCGCCCAGCGATTCGATGTCCTGGATAACGCCGATTTCGTTGTTCACCATCATCACCGACACCAGCACCGTATCAGGGCGCAGCGCGGCTTTGAACGTGTCCAGGTCGATCAGACCGTCGTCCTTCACGTTCAGGTAGGTGACTTCAAAACCCTGGCGCTCCAGCTCGCGACAGGTATCAAGCACCGCTTTGTGCTCGGTCTTGACGGTGATGACGTGCTTGCCGCGTTCCGCGTAGAAATTCGCAGCGCCCTTGATGGCCAGGTTATTGGACTCGGTCGCACCAGAAGTCCAGACGATCTCTCGCGGGTCGGCGTTGACCAGCTTGGCGACTTCTTCGCGGGCGCGTTCGACGGCTTCTTCCGAATCCCAACCATACGCATGGCTACGGGAGGCCGGATTGCCGAAGTTCTCGTACAGCCACGGCACCATCTTGTCCACGACGCGCGGGTCGACGGGGGTGGTGGCCGAATAATCAAAATAAATCGGACGGGTGGTCATGTCTACAACTCCTGATACTGCTTATACGGTGGCGTTAGCCGCGACGGTCGTGGTCGGGGAATTGGCAGCGGCATTGGCGCCGCCCACCCGATTGACACGTACTGCGCAGGCCTGCGCTTGATTGCTGGCTTCCTGCAACTGGCGCACGCGCTGCTGATCGACTAGATCTTGCAGGGACACCGAATCCAGGTAATCGACCATCTTGCGGTTCAACGTCGCCCAGAGTTCGTGCGTCATGCACTTGCCGGGCTTGCCGTCATTGCCGCTTGTACAGTCGCGCTTGCCGCCACAACTGGTGGCGTCCAGCGGCTCGTCCACTGCAAAGATGATGTCCGCGACGGTCACATTGCGTGCAAGGCGCGCAAGCGAATAACCGCCGCCCGGGCCGCGCACGCTGTCCACGAGTTCGTGGCGACGCAATTTCCCGAACAGCTGTTCCAGATAGGAAAGCGAGATGTTTTGACGCTGGCTGATGGCCGCAAGAGTGACCGGGCCGCTGTGCTGGCGCATCGCGAGATCGATCATGGCAGTCACGGCGAAACGCCCTTTGGTAGTTAGCCGCATGGTGGGTTCCCTGTGATTCGGCAATGGCCGCCAGCGAATCCGGCGGTCAATACCCGAGTAATTGGGTCAAGTATAGCCTATTCCCGACTAATTTGGTATGGCTCCTGGCCAGAAAAAACCGCGCTGTTGCGCGGTTTTTTCGTTGCCATGTACCCCAAGAGCCGCACTGTGAGCGGCTCTACGGAAAAGCGGTCAGGCCGCTTGGTACTGGGTAGCGCGCTTGCGGACCAATTCCAGGACACCTTGGCAGGCGTCTTCCAAGTAATCGAGAACCTTGCCAAAACCATCCGCGCCGCCATAGTAAGGATCGGGCACAGTGGCCTCTTCAAACTCATTGGCGAAGCGCATCAGCAGCATCAGCTTGTGCTGATAGGTCTTGGGGCACTGCTGCTGCATCGCAGACAGGTTGTCCCAATCCATGGCGAGGATAAGATCGAAGTCGCGGAAATCCTCTGCGGTGACCTGACGGGCCTCACAGTGCGTGATCTCGTAGCCGCGTTTACGCGCCGCAGCCTGCGCCCGGGCATCAGGCGCCTCGCCGATATGAAACGCATGCGTGCCCGCAGAGTCAATGCGCACAACGTCGCTCAACCCCGCGTCATTCACCAAATGGCGAAACACGCCCTCTGCGCTCGGCGAGCGACAGATATTGCCCATGCAAACGAAAAGTACCTTGGTCATCATGGGAGTAAGTGTGAGGGAAAACCCGAGATAAGGCAAGCTTTTTTTGCAAAGAAACAAATGAGTAAAGGTCGGCCGGGGTGTTAAAAAACCCCTTTAGTATCAAATAGTTATCGAGATATTTAAACGTCACCCCTCCACTCCCAGTGGGCGCCAGGCGCCCTTTCCTGCTGTGCGCGCATATCGATCGTCCTTCGCACCATTTTCAGCATTATGTCAGCTACCTGTCAGCCCATACCGACGCGCTGCGCGGCGCGAGCGCTTATACGGCCCCATCAAGAAGAACACGTTGCTTCAGCGCGGTAAGCGCATCGCGCGCGGCAGCGGCCTGCTCGAATTCCAGATTTCGAGCGTGGTCCATCATCAGCTTCTCCAAGCGCTTCAACTCGCGAGCCAAGGCCTTCTCGTCCTTGAGGAACTCGGCTGGCACGGCGGCCTCAAGGGCGTCGTGCTGCACTGGCGCGACGATGCCGTCGATCAGCTCACGCACGGCCTTGCGGACGCCGCGCGCCGTAATGCCATTGTCGATATTGAACTGCAGCTGCTTTGCGCGCCGACGGCTGGTTTCCTCCATCGCGCGCTGCATCGAATCCGTAATACGGTCTGCATAGAGAATGGCGTGGCCGTTCAGGTTGCGGGCCGCGCGGCCAATCGTCTGGATCAAGCTGCGCTCGGATCGGAGGAAGCCTTCCTTGTCGGCGTCAAGAATTGCCACGAGCGAAACCTCGGGAATATCCAGCCCCTCGCGCAGCAGGTTGATGCCCACCAACACATCAAAGGTGCCTAGGCGCAGGTCCCGCAGAATTTCCACGCGCTCGACGGTATCAATGTCGGAGTGCAAGTAGCGCACCTTGACGCCGTGTTCGCTAAGGAAATCCGTCAAATCTTCGGCCATGCGTTTGGTCAGGGTGGTGACCAGCACCCGCTCGCCCACCGAAACCCGTGCCTTGATTTGGCCCAGCAAGTCGTCCACCTGGGTGCGGGCCGGCAGTACCTCGACCAGAGGATCGACCAAGCCGGTGGGCCGAACGACCTGCTCAACGACGTTGTCAGCGTGTTCTTTCTCGTAAGCCGCTGGCGTGGCCGACACGAACACGCATTGGCGCATCCGCGCCTCGAACTCTTCAAGCTTGAGGGGCCGATTGTCCATCGCGGAGGGCAACCGGAACCCATATTGCACCAACGTTTCCTTGCGCGACCGGTCGCCGCGATACATGGCGCTGAGCTGGCCGATGGTCACGTGGCTTTCGTCGATGAACATCAGCGCGTCGGACGGCAGGTAATCGATCAACGTGGGTGGCGGGTCGCCTGGTGCGGCGCCGGACAGGTGGCGGGAGTAGTTTTCGATCCCCTTGCAAAAGCCTAACTCCTGCAGCATTTCCAGATCGAACCGCGTGCGCTGTTCCAGACGCTGGGCTTCGACCAGATGACCGTCGTCCACGAAGCGTTTGACACGCTCTCGCAGCTCCACCTTGATCGTTTCAATCGCGCGCAGAACCGTATCGCGCGGGGTGACGTAATGCGACCCGGGATACACGGTAAACCGTGGCAGCTTTTGCCGAATGCGGCCGGTCAGGGGATCAAACAACTCCAGGCTTTCGATCTCGTCATCAAAAAGCGTCAGGCGCAGCGCCAGCTCGGGGCTTTCTGCCGGGAAGATGTCGATGGTTTCGCCACGGACCCGGAACGCCCCCCGCGTGAATTCGGCGTCATTGCGGGTGTATTGCATGGCAACCAGACGCGCCAGGATTTCCCGCCGCGAGATCTGGTCACCGCTGCGCAGAATCAAAACCATCGCGTGGTAGTCGCCGGGATTACCAATACCGTAGATGCAAGACACCGTGCCGACAATAATAGTGTCCCGGCGTTCAAGCAGGCTCTTGGTAGCCGATAGACGCATTTGTTCGATGTGCTCATTGATGGACGAATCCTTTTCAATGAACAGGTCGCGCGTCGGGACATAGGCCTCGGGCTGGTAATAGTCGTAGTACGAAACGAAATACTCGACCGCGTTCTTCGGAAAGAACTCCCGCATTTCGGCATATAGCTGCGCCGCAAGCGTTTTGTTGGGCGCCAACACCAGCGCAGGGCGTCCCAGCCGCGCGATCACGTTCGCCATGGTGTAGGTCTTGCCCGAGCCCGTCACGCCCAGCAGCGTCTGGAACATCAGGCCGTCTTCGATACCCTGGGTCAACCCGTTGATCGCGGTGGGCTGATCGCCGGCCGGAGGATAGGGCTGGAACAGTTGGAACGGGCTACCGGGATATTCCACAAAGCGCGGTTCCGCGCCAGCAACGGGCGGTGCGTCAGCCGATACTGGTACCACGGCATTTCCAGCGAGATTCTGGGCCAGATCTCCCGCGCCGCTCGGGTCTATTGGGCTGTTTGGCATGCTAGACTGTTCCAGGGTAAACCCCCCATTATCCACAGCACCTCGTACTGCGTCCACCCATCCTCATCAGAGTCCCATGAGCAACCTTTTCGATTCCGTCGAACTCGCGCCGCGCGACCCCATTCTTGGTCTGAACGAACAATTCAACGCGGACACGCGTCCGGGTAAAGTCAACCTGGGCGTGGGCGTGTACTACGACGACCAGGGACGGATCCCCCTGTTGGGCGCCGTTCGCAAGGCCGAAACCGCCCGCATCGAAGCGGCCGCCGCTCGCGGCTATTTGCCCATCGAAGGCATTGCCGGCTACAACCAGGGCGCTCAAGCCCTGTTGCTGGGTAAGGATTCCACGTTGGCCGCAACCGGTCGCGTGTTGACCACCCAAGCGCTGGGCGGCACCGGCGCGCTTAAGATCGGCGCCGACTTCCTGCGCCAATTGCTGCCCTCTTCCAAGGTGTTGATCAGCAACCCCAGCTGGGAAAACCACCGTGCGCTGTTCGAGCGCGCCGGCTTTGAGGTCGGCACGTATTCGTACTATGACGCTTCCACCCGCGGCCTGAACTTCGAAGCCATGCTGGCGGACTTGAAGGCAGCCCCGGCGCAGACCGTCGTCGTGCTGCACGCGTGCTGCCACAATCCGACCGGTGTGGACCCCACGCCGGAGCAATGGAAGCAGATCGCCGCGGTTGTGAAGGAAAACAACCTGGTTCCGTTCCTGGACATCGCCTACCAGGGCTTTGGCGAGGGTCTGACCGAGGACGCCGCCGTCGTGCGCATGTTCGCCGATCTGGACATGACCATGTTCATCAGCTCGTCGTTCTCGAAGTCGTTCTCGCTTTACGGTGAACGCGTGGGCGCACTGACGATCGTCGCTGGCAGCAAGGAAGCGGCGGGCCGCGTCCTGAGCCAGCTCAAGCGCGTCATTCGCACCAACTATTCCAACCCGCCGACCCACGGCGGCACGGTGGTGTCGACGGTGCTGAACACGCCGGAACTGTTCGCCATGTGGGAAGAAGAACTTGCCGGCATGCGCGACCGCATCCGCCTGATGCGCAAGCAATTGGTGGAAAAGATCAAGGAACACGGCGCCAAGCAGGACTTCAGCTTTGTCCTGCAGCAACGCGGCATGTTCTCGTACTCGGGCCTGACGTCGGCTCAAGTGGATCGCCTGCGCGAAGAGCATGGCGTGTACGCGGTGTCCAGCGGCCGCATCTGCGTGGCCGCGCTGAACAGCGGCAACATTGACAAGGTAGCTGCCGGCATCGCCGCCGTGCTGTAACGCCTGCCTGTACGGGCCGTCTGCGGCCCTGTTATGACGAAACGGAGCCCTGCGGCTCCGTTTTGCTTTCGGGCCCGCCGCCGGCTTGCTTTTTTCCGCTACGTCCCCCAGAATGGCGCTGTATATATGTACAGTCCGCTCATACCGGATCATCGCCATGGCCAGCAAACTCACCGACCGCCAGCAACAAATCCTGGACCTCATCCGGCAGACCGTCACGCGCACAGGCTTTCCGCCGACGCGCGCCGAAATCGCCCAGGCCCTTGGTTTCCGTTCACCGAATGCGGCAGAAGACCACCTCAAGGCATTAGCCCGCAAGGGTGCTATCGAGCTCACCGCCGGCGCCTCGCGCGGCATACGCTTGAAAGACGGGCCCTCCCAGTCTCAGACCTCCCTGGCCATACCTTCGTTAGCGCAGTTGCTGCTGCCGTTGGTCGGGCGCGTTGCGGCAGGCAGCCCTATCCTTGCGGCCGAACACGTCGAACGCGAGGTTGGCGTGGACCCCCATCTTTTTGCCCAAGCGCCCGATTACCTGCTGAAGGTGCGCGGCATGAGCATGCGGGATGCGGGCATTCTGGAAGGTGACTTGCTTGCGGTGAAGAAGGCCTCTGAAGCGCGCAACGGCCAGATCGTCGTGGCACGTTTGGGCGACGACGTGACGGTCAAGCGCCTGCAACGCACCAACGGGCACATCGAACTGCTGCCGGAAAATCCGGACTTTCAAACCATCATCGTTGAAGCAGACCAAGAGTTCGCGCTGGAAGGCATCGCCGTCGGTTTAATCCGTACGCACGCGTTGCACTGACGCAGCACGGGGTGGATCAGGCACGGTCTGCCTAGCCTCGCCGTAGCGTTCGCCCGGCAACGGCCATAACCAAAGTTACCGCGAAGGCCAAAATGATGGCCATAAAAAAACCCCGCCACATTGAACTGCCCCCCGAAAGTTGGACGTAGATCCAACCTTTCGGGGGTTTTCACATGGCGGGGTTTTTGTTGGGCGCCCATACTTCGGGCGCCCAGCCATACCAGCTGATCAGTGCTTCAGAACCGGGTCCGTCGAGCCGGGCTCGGCAGGCTTGGTCACCAGCGCGTCTTTGACGGCTTCTTCCTCGGCCAAAGGCTCCGGCAGACGCTCCAGCGCCAGTTCCAGCACCTTGTCGATCCAGCGGACCGGCACGATCTCAAGTTGGTTCTTGACGTTATCCGGGATCTCCGCCAAGTCCTTGACGTTTTCCTCGGGAATCAAGACCGTCTTGATTCCGCCACGGTGGGCCGCCAGCAGCTTTTCCTTCAGGCCACCGATAGGCAGCACTTCGCCGCGCAGCGTGATCTCACCGGTCATGGCAACATTGGCGCGCACCGGAATGCGCGACAACGCCGAAACCATGGCCGTGGTGATCGCGATACCCGCGGACGGGCCGTCCTTGGGCGTCGCACCTTCCGGCACGTGGACGTGCATGTCGTGCTTCTCGAAGACGCTGTCGGCAAAGCCCAGGCGGCGAGCGCGGGACCGCACCACCGTGCGAGCCGCTTCCACCGATTCCTTCATCACGTCGCCAAGCGAACCCGTACGCTGGATCACGCCCTTACCCGGCATGTCCGCCACTTCGATCGTCAGCAGATCGCCGCCGACCTCCGTCCAGGCCAGACCGGTCACCTGACCAATCTGGTTTTCCTTCTCGGCCATCCCGAAGGTATAGCGGCGCACGCCCAGGTAGTCGCTCAGGTTGTCGCCCGTGACGTTGACCGGCTTGACCTCGATGGTCTTGCCTTCCGCCTTGGCGCGATCATTCTGGGTCAGCAACTGCTTGATGACCTTGCGGCAGATCTTGCCCACTTCGCGTTCAAGGGCGCGCACACCGGCTTCCCGGGTGTAATAGCGAACGATATCGCGCAGCGCACTGTCATCGACCGTCAGTTCGTTGTCCTTCACGCCGTTGTTCTGCATCAGCTTGGGCAGCAGATGGTCGCGAGCGATATGGATCTTTTCCTCTTCCGTGTAACCGGACAGGCGGATCACTTCCATACGGTCCAACAGAGCCGGCGGGATGTTCAGCGTGTTGCTGGTGGCCACGAACATGACGTCGGACAAATCGAAGTCGACTTCGATGTAGTGGTCCTGGAACGTGTGGTTTTGTTCCGGGTCCAGCACTTCAAGCAACGCCGAAGAAGGATCGCCGCGGAAGTCCATGCCCAGCTTGTCGATTTCATCAAGCAAGAACAAGGGATTGCGCACGCCGACCTTCGACATGTTCTGCACGATCTTGCCGGGCATGGAACCGATATACGTCCGGCGATGGCCTCGGATCTCGGCCTCGTCACGCACGCCGCCCAGCGCCATACGCACGAACTTGCGGTTCGTGGCCTTGGCAATGGACTGGCCCAGCGAGGTCTTGCCGACGCCCGGGGGGCCGACCAGGCACAGGATCGGTGCCTTGACCTTGTCTACGCGCTGTTGCACGGCAAGATATTCGAGAATGCGTTCCTTGACCTTTTCCAGACCGTAATGGTCGTTGTCCAGCACCGTCTCGGCGTTGGCGATCGAGTTGTTGATCTTGCTCTTCTTCCTCCAGGGGAGGTTGATGAGCGTATCGATGTAGTTGCGCACCACGGTGGCTTCGGCCGACATGGGCGACATGAGCTTGAGCTTCTTGAGCTCGGCATCGGCCTTTTTACGCGCCTCTTTGGGCATGTGGGCAGCGATGATCTTCTTTTCAAGCTCTTCGATGTCCGCGCCCTCTTCGCCCTCGCCCAACTCCTTCTGAATGGCTTTGACCTGCTCATTCAAGTAGTAGTCGCGCTGGCTCTTCTCCATCTGCTTCTTCACGCGGCCGCGAATCCGCTTTTCGACCTGAAGAATGTCGATTTCGGTTTCCAGCTGGGTAAGCAGACCTTCAAGGCGCTCGGACGTGCCGACGATCTCGAGCATTTTTTGCTTCTGCTCGAGCTTCAGCGGAAGATGCGCGGCGATCGTGTCAGCCAGGCGACCCGCATCGTCGATGCCGGCCAACGAGGTCAGGATCTCCGGAGGGATCTTCTTGTTGAGCTTTACGTACTGTTCGAACTGGGCAACGATCGCGCGGCGCAGAGCCTCGGTTTCGGAGCCCTGCATGGCGTCCGGCTCGATCGGCGTCACCTGGCAGGTGAAATGCGAATCGGCATCTTCGATGCTGTTGATGCGGGCACGCTGAGTGCCTTCGACCAGAACCTTAACGGTGCCGTCGGGCAATTTGAGCATCTGGAGGATGCCGGCAACGCAGCCGATCTCGTAGACGTCTTCGGGGGTGGGATCATCCTTGCCGGCGGATTTTTGGGCCACCAGCATGATGCTTTTGCCCGCTTCCATCGCAACCTCGAGCGCGCGAATAGAGCGCGGACGGCCGACGAACAGCGGGATGACCATGTGCGGAAACACCACGACGTCGCGAAGTGGGAGCAAAGGCAGGTCGATCGGGTCGGAAGGCAGGGTCTGGCTGGCAGACATAGGAGGTTCCTCGGTATGACTCGGCGTATCGGGGACGGGGAGCCTGGGAGAGAGTACCCGGGCTATCCGCGTCAGTTACGTCTGTTATGGGAACAATAGCCGAAAATTCAAGATCCCGGCTGCCGGATAGGCAAAAGGCAAAAAAAAATGCCCCGGAGGGCACTCCTACGGCAAAAAAACCCGTTACAGGAACGGGCTTTTTTGAAATATCAGGCTGCAGCGTCGCGGACTTCTCCACGCTCCGGCTTGTCGGATTCGCCGGCTTCGTCCGCATAGATAAGCAAGGGCTTGCCCTCGCCTTCGATTGCGTTCTCGTCGACGACCACACGCTTTACGTTGCCCTGCGAAGGCAACTCATACATGGTGTCCAACAGCGTTTGTTCGATGATCGAACGCAAGCCCCGGGCACCCGTCTTACGCTTGAGCGCCTTGCGGGCGATCGCCTTCAACGCTGCGGGACGCAGGTCCAGCTCGGCGCCTTCCATGGCGAACAGCTTCTGGAATTGCTTGAGCAAAGCGTTTTTCGGCTCGGTAAGGATCTGAACCAATGCCGCTTCGTCAAGCTCGTCCAGCGTGGCGACCACGGGCAGACGACCCACCAGTTCCGGGATCAAGCCGAACTTGATCAGATCTTCGGGTTCGACTTCCGAGAACAGCTCGCCTACACCGCGTTCGGATTTGGCACGCACCGAGGCCGAGAACCCGATGCCGGACTTTTCGGTACGGTCACGGATGACCTTTTCCAGTCCGTCGAAGGCGCCGCCCACGATGAACAGGATGTTGGTCGTGTCCACTTGCACGAAGTCCTGATTCGGATGCTTGCGTCCGCCTTGCGGGGGCACCGAGGCAACCGTACCTTCGATCAGCTTGAGCAGCGCCTGCTGCACGCCTTCGCCGGAAACGTCGCGCGTAATGGACGGGTTGTCCGACTTGCGGGAAATCTTATCGATTTCGTCGATGTAGATAATGGCGCGTTGCGCTTTCTCGACTTCGTAGTTGCAGTTTTGCAGCAACTTCTGAATGATGTTCTCGACGTCTTCGCCGACGTAGCCGGCTTCGGTCAGCGTCGTGGCGTCAGCCATGACGAAAGGCACATTCAGCATGCGCGCCAAGGTCTGCGCCAACAGCGTCTTGCCCGAGCCCGTGGGCCCGATCAGCATGATGTTGCTCTTGGAAAGCTCGACTTCGTCACCCTTGATCTCGCCGTGACGAATGCGCTTGTAATGGTTGTAAACCGCCACGGCCAGCATGCGCTTGGGCGAGTTCTGCCCAATGACGTACTGGTCGAGGAAGGTCTTGATTTCGGCCGGAGTGGGCAGCTCGGAACGAATCGCCGCGCGCGCGGTCGCTTGCGCTTCCTCGCGGATGATGTCGTTGCACAGATCTATGCATTCATCACAGATGAACACCGACGGACCCGCGATCAGCTTGCGGACTTCATGCTGGCTTTTATTGCAAAACGAGCAATGCAGCACTTTTGCGTCTGCCGATCCCTTTTTTTCAGGCATATTTGTTTCGTATCTCAGGTAAAGATGCGCCAGACCGATAACGGGTCCAGCGCATGCGCTTACTCAAACTTGGTGGCAGCGGGTTCGGATCAACCTGGAAGTCAGCCTTCCGAGCGGGAGCTCATCACCTTGTCCACCAATCCATACGATACCGCATCTTCGGCGGACATGAAGTTGTCACGTTCCGTGTCCAGGCCGATTCGCTCCATCGACTGGCCGGTGTTGTCGGCCAGGATCCGGTTAAGACGTTCGCGCAGGTCCAGGATCTCGCGAGCCTGGATCTGGATGTCGGACGCTTGGCCCTGGGCGCCGCCCGACGGCTGGTGGATCATGATCCGGGAGTTGGGCAGCGTGAAACGCTTGCCCTTCTTGCCAGCCGCCAGCAGGAACGCGCCCATGCTGGCCGCCAGGCCGGTGCACAGGGTCGATACGTCCGGCTTGATGAACTGCATGGTGTCAAAAATGGCCATTCCCGCATACACCGACCCGCCAGGCGAGTTGATGTACAGGGAAATGTCCTTGTCAGGATTCTCCGATTCCAGGAACAGCAACTGCGCCACAACCAGGTTGGCCGTTGCGTCATTGACCGGACCCACCAGGAAAATGAGCCGTTCGCGGAGCAGACGCGAATAGATGTCGTAGGCGCGCTCGCCGCGCCCCGACTGCTCGATAACCATGGGAATGTAGCCCAGGCCGGTGGGGGTCACCGAAGACCCGCCATTCATTGCCGCATAGAAATCGGTGAATCTCTGCATAGTGTTACGCCATCCCCATCAACTGATCGAAAGGCACCTTTTCTTCGGTGACCTTAGCTTTTTCCAGAACGTGCGCGACGACATTGTCTTCCAGCACGATAGCCTCGATTTCAGCACGACGCTGGCGGTCAGCCAGGTAATAGCTGACAACCTGAGCGGGTTGTTCGTAGTTTTCCGCGAATTCTTCAATGCGCGCACGAACTTGCTCGGGCTTGGCTTGCAACTGGGCTTGCTTGACCAGTTCCGACACCAGCAGGCCCAGGCGGACACGGCGTTCGGATTCGGTCGAGAAAGCTTCAGCCGGGATCGGCACGGACTCGGCGTTGGGGATGCCACGCTGCTTGAGCTCTTCGCGGGCAGCGGCGACACGGCCTTGAACGTCGTTGTCGACCAGCGCCTTCGGCACGTCGAACTTGCCGGCTTCGACCAAGGCGTCCATGACGCTGGACTTGGTGCGGCCAGCCGAACGGACCTTGACTTCGCGCTCGATGTTGCTGCGGATGTCGGCCTTCAGCTTTTCGACGTCGCCTTCGGCTTGGCCGAGGGACTTGGCGAATTCGCTGTTCAGTTCGGGCAGAACGCCTTCAGCCACTTCCTTGACGGTAATGGTGAATTCGGCGGTCTTGCCGGCGACTTCCACGCCTTGGTAGTCATCCGGGAACTTCAGTTCGAAGACCTTGGTTTCGCCAGCCTTCAGGCCGCGAGCGGCTTCTTCGAATTCCGGCAGCATGCGGCCTTGGCCGAGCACGAACGGGAAGTCTTCGGCCTTGCCGCCTTCGAACGGCACGCCGTCGATGGTGCCGGCGAAGTCCAGCGTGACGCGGTCGCCATCTTGCGCGGCGCGGCCTTCACGGGCTTCGAACGTGGCGCGCTGCTTGCGCAGAACGTCCAGGGTTTGTTGAACTTCGGCGTCGGTGACGGCGGTTTCGTAGCGCGTGACAGCCAGCGCCGACAGATCCGGCACGGCAACTTCGGGGTAGACCTCGAACGTGGCGGTGAACGCCAGCGTGTCGTCGGTAACGCCTTCAGTCTTGGGTTCGAGGTTCGGGGCGCCAGCGACGCGCAGCTTGGCGCCGTCGATGGCTTGTTCGAAGGCACGGCCAACTTGGCTATTGATCACGTCGTAGCGGATGCTGGGGCCATGGCTACGCTCGAGCATGGCGAGCGGAGCTTTACCCGGGCGGAAGCCGGGGACCTTGGCGGTGCGAGCCACGCGCTTTAATTGCGCCTGGACTTCCTTTTCGACGTCGGCCACCGAGACGGCCAGATCAACACGGCGCTCCAGGCCGGAGAGGGTTTCAACCACAGGCTGCATTAAAAGACCTATTTTCCGAGAGATGAGATTACGGGCGGATAAACGCGCCATTTTACCGGAAACTTCCGGAACCCTGACGCAAAGGGGCGCGAGCCCCGGAATTGCCCGGATACTCGCGCCCCGTTTTCCGCCCGAAAAGGGAGGGCGAACGTCGCTTTGACGCCTTATTTGGCCTTGGCGATGCGGTCTTCGATGTGTTGAGCGCGCTTGGCCGAGGACGGGTGCGAGCTCATCATATCGCTCTTGCCGCCATCAAGCTCGGCAAGCTTCTGGAAAGCCGTGACCAAGCCCCGCGTATTGAGCTTCTTGGCCTGCAACTGATCGAACGAATAGTCGTCCGCGGCGCTTTCCTGTGATTGCGAGAACTGCGCGTTGATGAACTTTTCGGTCAGGTCGCCCAATTGCGACGAATTCAGAGCTGCAACCGTGGCGCCACCCGCGGCACCGGCGGCATCGCGCGCGGCGGACACGGTGTAGGCAGTTTGCATGGCCTTCTTGCTATGGCCCAGCGCAACGTGGCCGATTTCGTGGCCGACCACGCCCATGACTTCGTCGTCCGTCATCATGTCCATCAAGCCGCTATAGACGCGGATGCAGCCGTTGGCCATGGCCCAGGCATTGACGTCCTTGGTGATGTAGACCTTGTAGTTGGCCTTTTGACCATTGACGGTGCCGCCCAGCGCCTTGGCGATCTTTTGCAGACGCGCATCGTACTTGCTGCCCGGCGCGGCAATCTTTTCTTGGGAATCGCTTTGCGCGCACGCCTTGTCCGACAAGGTCTTGATTTCGGCGTCGCTCAAGGTGGCAGCTTGCACAACCTTGCTGCCGGCGCCCACCAGGCCGCCGATGTCGAAGGCATGCGACGCGGAATAAGGGGCAAGCGCGACGGTCAACGCGGCAACGGTGTAGCGGATCTTCATGGGAACAAACTCCTCTTGACTGACTCTATGCGAGCGAGGCGGCAATTCTATATATGCCGAAAGCGCTCCAAGCGTTTCGCCACAGAGTTTCGCAAATGGCAGTTTCGCTTACATAAAAGTCGGGCAAACCCTGTGCGGAAGTGCTAGCGGGCCGTGACGACATGACGCGGCTTTGTCATAAAAATCTGCTGCCTGCGTCGTCTTGGCGTTGTTAGAATTGCCGCCGCGCTTTTATCGCAAACAACAAATGGCTCGCACCCAACATGATTGAACCCTCCCCTCCCCGCCTGGGCCTATTGCCCAGTTTGATCTTCAGTTCGCGCTGGCTGCAATTGCCGCTGTACCTTGGGCTGATCGTGGCGCAAGGCGTCTACGTCATGCTGTTCCTGAAAGAGCTATGGCACCTGCTGACCCACGCCAACAGCTTTGGCGAAATGGAAATCATGCTGCTGGTGTTGGGCTTGATCGACGTGGTCATGATCTCGAACCTGCTTGTCATGGTGATCGTCGGCGGATACGAAACCTTCGTGTCACGACTGCGCTTGCAGAACCATCCGGATCAACCGGAATGGCTAAGCCACGTGAACGCCAGCGTGCTGAAGGTGAAACTGGCGATGGCGATCATCGGCATCTCGTCCATCCACTTGCTGCGCACGTTCATCGAGGCGGGCACGATCGGTACGCCGAACGCGCGTTTCACCGAAGCGGGCGTCATGTGGCAAACAATCATCCACGCGTTGTTCATACTGTCCGCATTGGGTATCGCGCTGGTCGACAAGCTGTCGACTCCGGCCGTGCATAAGCACTAAGGCACTAAGACACTAAGACACCAAGGCATTAAGACGCGCGCCAACGCGTTGCGTTTGTCGTAAAAAAAAGCCTCCACACATTGCGTGTGGGGGCTTTTTTATGGGCCGAACACCGGGCGCACCCGGGGCGCTACCCGCAAAGCGTCAGGACGCGACCTTGATGTTCTTGGCGCTGGGACCCTTGGGACCGGTACCAACCTCGAAGGTGACGCGCTGGTTTTCCTGCAGGGACTTATAGCCTTCGCTGCGGATTTCGGAGTAATGGGCGAAAAGGTCTTTGCTGCCGTCGTCGGGCATGATGAAGCCGTAACCCTTTTCGGCGTTGAACCACTTAACGATGCCGGTTGCCATGGATTGTCCTTGAACCTAAAAGATGCGATTTCTCGCGGGGCGCCAGATCATCAAGGATGGGAGAGGAAGCAACCGCAGCACCACTGACGGCGACAAGTTGACGCAGACCGCGTCGCTTGAAAATCTCGCTGAACTCAGTGTATTGGTGAACCCGGAAAAACGTCAAATATGCGAATGGTCGACGCACGCGCGAAGCTTGTCGGCAGGCGCGGCCCATATAACGACGAATATTTTCACATTGGTATGAAAAGATACATGCCGATACCCACTGACTTCGCGTCAGCGCATGGGGTGCAAGCTCGGTCAGCCGGCAAATCCGCCGGCAGCCAGGAACTCATGTTCGGCCTGAGTGGTCTGTCGCCCCAACACGGCATTGCGATGCGGGAAGCGACCAAAGCGCTTGATGATGTCCCGATGCAAGATGGCCCAGCGCAGCGTATCCGGCTCCAGCGGCTCCATCAGCGCAACCCCACGGTTTTGCATGACCAGGCTTTCCGAATGCTCGAACGGCATGTAGAAGAACTGCCGCATCACCGGCTGCACCGCCAGATCGTGCCCTGCCGCGATAGCCCGTTCGGCGAAATACTGCGCCAATGGGTCGGTGGCGAACATATGCGCCGTGCCGCGATACGCGTTGCGAGGAAACTGATCCAGCAAAATCATCAGGGCCAGCGCGCCATCAGCATCTTCTTGCCAGGCGTCTAGCTGCCGCGATGCGGCTGCCCAATGCGCCGTTTCGAAGCGCTGCCGGAACTCGGCGTCGAACGCATCGCTTTTGCGATACCACTGCTGCGGCCCTGCATCGGCCCAGAAGGCCACGACGTCGGTCGCTTGCGTGGTTAGGGCCATTGGCGAAGAAGCAGTCATGGAAGCCGTCCTGAAGGCATTGAAGCGGTACAGGCTAGCGCGGCGCTGTGGCCGTGCTGGCAGGTGCAGAATAGCGCGCCGCAAAAACAAAAAAAGCCCCCGAAGGGGCTTTTTTGCGAAAACTCAGACCTTTACAGGACCTGAATCTTCGTGGCTTGCGGGCCCTTGGGGCCATTGGCCGTCACAAAGCTGACGCGCTGGTTCTCTTCCAGAGACTTGAAGCCAGAACCCTGGATTTCGGAGAAGTGAGCAAACAGATCCTTACCACCCGCTTCCGGGGTGATGAAGCCATAGCCTTTTTCCGAATTGAACCACTTAACGACGCCGGTTTCCATACTGTATTTCCTAGAGATAATGGGCAAATGCCCGGAGGTCACGAATCAATCAAGGAGGGGACAGTAGAACAATAACGCTGAGCCGGAAAAGGCACGGCACTGAACGAAAATCGCAACGCTTGTGATCGTGTGCCGACACTATCGTTATGTTCCCCTCACAAGTCAACATAATCCTAAAAAATACGTGCCAATAATGCAACAAAGAGAAACTGCGTTGAAAATTTGCACGTTTTCATAGGCAAAACTTGTCCCTGCATAGGTGTAAACACCCATACAACATAAAAAAACAATCGGGGCTTATATAAATGCTGTCTTAACGCATACGTCTTTCATACGTCATTCGGATCAGCACTTTGGTTTGCCGTCAGGCTTACTGGTCGATAGGTAAACCCAACAGATCGAGAGCCGCGCCAAAAGCATCGGATCCCGAGCAAAGGAAAACCGCCACGTCGCCGGGATTCATATTTTCCAGGACCTGGTCGATTTGTTCTTGCGCATTATCAACATTGTCGACATTTGAAGCGTGTATATCCGCTCCGGCTTCGACTTTTTCGATGGGGACGATGTCAGCGATCGCATTGAGATCGGTTACGCCCACCACCACGTAGACGCTGATGGGCTCGCCATCCAGCGTCGTGAGCAGCTCGACGCCGCCCTCTACGTCGGCAAGGTGCCGACTTACTATTTCCATGTTCACTCTTCCTTGATCAGCGGGCTGGGCCCGCTTGGACGCACGCACCGTGAAGGTGCAATCTCACGCCCAGGCGCGACTATAACAGCCTTCGCCTAATGTTTTTTGACATTTGGGCCCAGCGACTGGCGAGCGGCCCCAGACGTGGCCGCTACGCTACGGCAGCGCACCCCTGCATCGGTCAGCACGCGGATCAGCGGCTTCTGGGCGGCCAGGAACGCACCCTTGTCGTCGCCGGTGAGCTTGCAGATGAACATCTGCGCCTGCAGCTGCGTGCGGCGCGCCCTGCGGTTGTCCGCTTCCTGGGCCAGCCATTCGCCGATCCAGGCGGCGGCGGCATCGGCGTCGCCTTGTTGCTTGACGTGGCCAAGCAGGTCGAAAATCGTCACGCCTTCGATGCGCTCGTCTTCGCCACGCGTCAGGTAAAGCTTGGCGGCCTGGCCCGAATAACCGGGGATCACCGCAAGGCAATCGCGTTCAGCGGGTTTCTTCATAAAGTTCTGTAGGTAAGTGTCGGTTGTCGAGAACCATCGACTGTAACCCGGCCTTGCGCACCGTCGCATTCACGCCACGGAACTCTGCTATTGTCAGCCTACTATTTTTCTTACGGTGAACATCATGCAACGCGATTTCGACTTGGTCGTCACGATTCTTGGCGCCCTGCGCGACGCGCCCGGCCCCAACCTGAGCACGCACGACATCAAGAACGCCGCTTTGGCGCCGCACCCCGAAGAACAGGGCTTGCAGGTCATTGCGCATCATCTGGACCTGTTGGCCGATGCCGGCCTGGTCAAGCAAGTGAGCGAAACCGCCGCCAATGCCGGTGCCGCGCGCTGGCGCATCACCTGGAAGGGATACGACGCGCTGGAGCAGGATGAGGACGACGAGGACGACGCCGAGGAATTCGACGCCGAAGAGTGATGTAAAGGCTACAGATAAAGGCTCAGCGGCGTTGCAGGATGCGCCGCGTGAGCAAGGATGCCGCGGTGCCGATCACCAGGCTGAACATGAAGGCGGCGATTGACAGCATCGCCGACAAGTCGCCAAAGCCGCCTTGGTGAGATAGCAGCACAACGGCTGCGCAGATGGCCACGGCCAGGGCCAGCACGCCCAGCAGCACTTGCTTGACTGAGCGCAGGCGGCCACAAAGCGAACCGCCGATCAGCGCGGCAGCCACCATGGCGGCCATGGACCAGAACAAATATTCGTACTGCATGCGAACGTCTCCCCCGTAATCGTTGAGGCGTGCGCATTATAGGCGGCCCCCTGCGGGGCGCCGATTCACCAGCCGCGAAACCGTTCCCAGTGCGCCACCACGCCGGGCTCGCCGGGTCGAACGACTTCGTAGGCCTCGTGCTGGGCACACGTTGCGCAGGCGTGGTTGGGCAGGATGCGCAGCTTGGTACCCAGGGGCAGGTCCGGCAGGCGGGCAGTGCTGCCCGCCCGCAGTTTGATGATGCCCTGCTCCTGGTTGGTTTCGGCCAACAGCAGATCGGGGTAGACGTTTCCCTTTACGTCGCAGACCACGCCGTACAACTGGTCGACGGCCTGCTTGGCGGTGCCGCGGTCGCGCGACATGGCCATCCACCCGGCGTCAACCAGTATCCAGCCCTTATCCGGCTGGTGTCCGATCACCGTGGTGAGCACCGAGGCGGCGATGTCGTCCATTGAGCAGACGCCCAGGCCCGCCATCACCAAGTCGAAAAACACATACACGCCCGCGCGCACTTCCGTCACGCCGTCCAGGTTGCGGGCGAAATGGGCGGTGGGTGTCGACCCCACACTCACAACCGGGCACGGCAGCCCAGCCGCGCGGATGGCCTGGGCGCAGCCGACCGCAGCGGCGCGCTCTTGCTCGGCCATGTCGGCGATGGCGTCGACGCTGCGGCAGCCATAGGATTCGCCGGCGTGCGTCATGACGCCGCGCAGGCTGTCGGCCGCGTGCAGCACCCGCGCAATGGCCAGCAATTGCTCGGCGCTACCCGGCTGCACCCCTGCCCGGTGGCCGTCGCAATCGATTTCGATCAACGCGGGTATCCCGCCGCCGCTGGTCTGCGCCTGCGCCGCTACCGCGCGCGCCGCGTCCAGGCTGTCGACAACCACCGTCAGGTCCACGCCGCGCTGGCGCAGCGCCAGCACACGCGGCAGCTTGCCCGGCGACACGCCCACCGCGTAGAGCAGATCGGTGACGCCGGCGGCCGCAAATTGCTCTGCTTCCTGCAAGGTCGAAACAGCGGCCGGCCCGTGGGGGCCGCTCATCACCCGGCGCGCCACCTCGATCGACTTGGGCGTTTTCAGGTGTGGGCGCAGTTGCACGCCGTGCTTGGCCATCAGGGTGGCCAGCCGTTGGATATTGCGCGTCATGCGCGTTTCGTCCAGCAGCAGGCATGGGGTTTCAAGGCTGTCGACGGTGGCGGCAAGGGTGGCGGGAGTCATGAGCGGGTCTCGAAAAAGGCGAAGGCAATGCGGAATATTCTGATTTGGTCGGTCCAAGTATGGCGTGACGCGACGCGCACGTGTTTAATGTCAGCTTAATTTTTCATTAAGTCGAAACTGAATGATCACAACGGACGACCTGCGATTTTTCCTGAGTCTCGCGGCGACGCCCTCGCTTGCGCAGGCCGCCCGGGCGCTGGACGTGACGCCCCCGGCCGTTACGCAACGGCTGCATGCACTGGAAAAGCGTCTGGGCGTCCGGCTGGTAAACCGATCCGGCAAAGGCACCGCACTGACCGACGAAGGCCGTCTATTGGCATTGCGCGCCGGCCAGATCTGCGGCGAACTCGGCGATCTGGCCGACGAATTGGCCGGCCGCCGGGGTGTGGTGGCGGGGCATTTGCGCGTCGTCGCGCCGCTGGGCTTCGGGCAACGCTACGTTGCCGCGCTGGTGGCGGAATTCCGAAAAACCAGCGGCAACATCACCGCAAGCCTGACGCTGTCCGATGGCCCTCCCCGCTTGGCCACGGACAACTGGGACGTCATGATCCACATCGGAGAGCTGCGCGACTCGACGTTGGTGGCCTACCCCCTGGCGCCCAACCGCCGCATCTTGTGCGCGTCGCCGGCGTACCTGGCGCGCCATGGCGCGCCCGCCAAACCGGAAGACCTGCGCGACCATGACTGCATCGCGCTGCGCGAAAACGACGAAGACGTGACCTTATGGCGATTCAAGCGCGGCCGAGGCCCCGCCGTGGGCGTACGCGTATCGCCGGTGCTGTCCAGCAACACCGGCGCGGCCGCCGTGCAGTGGGCCTTGGCCGGGCACGGCATCGTTGCGCGTTCGGAATGGGACGTGGCGGAACATCTGAAGGCGCGCGCGCTGGTGCCGCTGCTGGCGGGGTGGAACTTGCCGGATGCCAACGTCGTGGCGCTGGTCAAGTCGCGCCAGGAGCAATCGGCCCGCACCGCCGGTTTCCTGGCGCATCTGCGCGAAGCCTTCGCCTCGACGCCCTGGCGCGACAAGCCCTAGCCAAAGCCCATGTCAATCCAGCATGGCTTCCGCTTCGATCTCCACCAGCCATTCCGGCAGTGACAGCCCGCTGACGATGATCCATGAGGACGGCGGCGGGTCGTTTGGAAAGCGAGCGCGCAGCGCCTGGGCGATCACTTCCTGATCCTCTCGCGCGGTCTCGCAGATGTAGATGCGCAGCATGATGACCTGGGCCAGGTTGGCGCCCGCGGCGGCCAGCACACGTTCGATATTGTCCAGTGCCGCCTGGGTTTGTTCTTGCAGCCCGGGGCCAACGGTGCGTTCGTTAATGTCGACACCAACCTGGCCAGACAACAGCATTCTGCGCTGCCCGGTAACGATCACCGCCTGGCTGAAGCCGTACTGGACGGTGTTGAAAACGGTATCCGGATTGACAACGGTTCTGGACATGCGTGCTCCTGTGGACGGCGCGCCCCCACAGCACGCCGGAGCCGCCATTCTAGCGATGCCTTGCTTTACAGCGAGACGCGC
The DNA here is from genome assembly GCF_001005835.2 of Achromobacter sp. LC458. Classification (NCBI taxonomy): domain Bacteria; kingdom Pseudomonadati; phylum Pseudomonadota; class Betaproteobacteria; order Burkholderiales; family Alcaligenaceae; genus Achromobacter; species Achromobacter sp. LC458. Next base: position 16,950 of record NZ_LBHW02000020.1, on the reverse strand, counting down.
GCCACCCCCTGCCGGCGCGCGCCGGGCAAAGCCACCAGCAACACGATCGCGCCAGCTACCGTGGCAGTCCAGAATCCGGCTTGCACGCCATGGTGATCCACGACCCAGCCCGCTATCGCCGCGCCCGCCGCAACGCCGGCCCCCAGCCCGGTGACCAGCCAGGTCAGCCCCTCCGTCAGACGCTGGCCGGGCACGCTGCTTTCCACCAATGCCATCGCGATGATCATGGTGGGCGCGAAGGACAGGCCGGCCAGCAACACGCCCAACGCCAAGGTCACCAGGTCGTTCACCAGCAGCAGCGGCAACGTCGTGAATGCCGTCACGGCCGCCGCGATCGATAGCAGGCGGGCCAGCGGCATCTGGAATTTCATGACACCGAACACCAGCCCCGCCACGCACGAACCCAACGCGTAGGTGGACAGCACAAGGCTCGCCCCCGCCGGCACGCCCTGAGCGCGGGCGAAGGCCACGCTCAAGACGTCGATGGTGCCGACGATGACGCCCATGGCCGCCATCATGGCAACCAGCGCGAACATCGACGGCATGCGCAACACCGACGCCTGCCGCCCGGCCGGGACGGCCTGTACCCTGGGCGCCGTGGCGGGCTGCAAGACGAAAGCCGTCACACCCACCGCCAACAGCAACGCGGCAACCAGCGGCCCCGCTTGCGGAAACAACGCCACGCTAAGACCCACGGCCAAGGGCGGACCCAGGATGAAGCTGACCTCGTCAGCGACCGACTCCAGCGCATAGGCGGTACGCAGTTGCGGCTGGTCGCGAAAGATCTCGGTCCAACGCGCACGGATCATCGCGGGCATGCTGGGCAACGTGCCCGCCAGCGCGGCAAACAGGAACAGCGTCCAGTCCGGCGCGTTCCACTCTACGCAGGCCGACAAACCAAGCAATGCGGCCACGCAGACCCCCGCGGCCACGGGCAGTACGCGCCCTTGCCCATGACGGTCCACCAGCCGCGAAATACGCGGGGCCAGCAACGCGGTCGCCAACGCAAACGTGGCGGCAACAGCGCCCGCCATGCCGTAAGCGCCGCGCACTTCCGACAGCATCGTGATGATGCCGATGCCGATCATCGGCAAAGGCAGGCGCGCGATGGCGCCGGCCAGGACGAAACCCAGGGCGCCTGGCGCGTTGAATAACTCACGATACGGATTGGACACCGAAGACCTTTTGCTGATTGGGTGGACAGGCGGATCCTATTCACATACATTCCGTATGTCAATTAACCTGCGCACCGTATGTCATGGGAGACGCACATGCCCCGCACCCGCGCGGAAATGATCGAAGCGACTCGCGCCAAGCTGCTTGCCACCGCCCGTCACGCGTTCGAACACGTGGGTTATGCCGCCACGTCCATGGACGATCTGACCGCCCGAGTCGGGTTGACGCGAGGAGCCTTGTATCACCATTTCAATGACAAACAAGGCTTGCTTGCCGCGGTGGTCCAACAGATCGACGACGATATGGACCGGCGCTTGAAGGATATTTCGGATCAAGCTCCGGACGCGTGGACGGCGCTGCGCGAACGCTGCCGCGCGTATTTGCGAATGGCAGCCGAACCGGCCATTCGGCGGATTGTGTTGCAAGACGCTCCGGCGGTGCTGGGCGCGGGGCCGAACGCGGCGCAGTCGCAGTGCATTGCCTCCATGGCGGCGTTGCTGAAGCAACTGATCGACGACGGGCTCATTGAAACCGCCGACCCCCGGGCCATCGCCAATTTCATCAATGGCGGGCTGACGGACAGCGCGTTATGGATCGCCGGTTCGGCCGGCGAATCGGATCGCCTTGACGACGCGCTGCACATCCTGGACTTGATGCTTCGTGGCTTGCGACGCAGGCCTTGATACGGTCCGGCTTGGGTCGGGGTCTGAGTCTGGACCCGGTCAGGAGCCGGATCGAGACACGCCGCAAGGAACCTCCCGCGCCCGCGTTGTGCGCTTTCTGCAACGCACGTATTATCAAAGCATTTGCTTGTTTAAATTATCGGAGCGCCTGTGCCCACCAGCCCCATCCTTGAGCCCGCCGCCCCCAGCGCTTCGTGGGCCGACCTGCTTCAAGGCGCCAATGCCCTGCGGTCGATTGCCCTGGCGGGCGGCGTCGCGCTGCACGCCATCAACGTTTATATCGTCACCACCATCCTGCCCACGGTGATCGAGGACATAGGCGGCCTGGAGTACTACGCCTGGAACACGACGCTGTTCGTGGTGACGTCCATCATCGGGTCCGCGCTGTCGGCCAAGCTGATCGAAACACTAGGGCCGCGCAGCGCCTACCTGTTCGCCGTGGCCGTCTTCAGCGCCGGAGCCGTCATCTGCGCGATGGCCCCGGGCATGCCGGTACTGCTGGCGGGACGCAGCGTGCAAGGGCTGGGCGGCGGCATTCTTTTCGCGTTGAGCTACGCATTGATCCGGCTGGTGTTCGACGCCCCGTTGTGGTCCCGCGCCATGGCCTTGGTGTCTTGCATGTGGGGCGTTGCAACACTGTCCGGGCCCGCCATCGGCGGGATATTCGCGCAATCGGGAAACTGGCGGCTGGCGTTCTGGGCCCTGTTACCGGTTGCCGCCGTGCTGGCGTTGATCGTCGCACTCAAGGTGGGCGGACGGGCGTCGGTACCGCCTGCGCCGCGCTCGGTGCTGCCGCTGCGCACATTGGCCTTGCTGGTCGCCTCCGTAATCGCCGTCACGCTGGCCAGCCTGTCGACGCAGCTAGTGTGGAACGTGGCGGGCATTGGGGCGGGGCTCATCATCGCCCTGCTTATCGCGCGGGTCGACGCCCGCGCTCGCCATCGCCTGCTGCCCACCGGCGCTTACAGCCTGCGCGCGCCGCTGGGCGCGTTGTACGCGACGATGTGCCTGGTGGTGGCCGCCATCGCCACCGAGATATTCGTGCCCTATTTCCTGCAAGTCATCCACGGCATGCCGCCGCTGAAGGCGGGCTACCTGACCGCTGCCATGGGCGCCGGCTGGACGCTGGCCGCCATGCCCAGCGCCACCCGGACGGGCCGCGACGCCGACCGGCTGATACGCATCAGCCCCATCGTGATCCTGGGGTCGCTGATCGGTCTGGGCATCATGACACCGCAGGCGTCACTGCTTGCCACCCCGGCCGGCCTTGGCGCGTACATCATTGCGTTGGCGGGGGTGGGATTCGGCATCGGGCTGGCCTGGCCGCATCTTCTGACCAAAGTGTTCAACGCGGCGCCCAAGGGCGAAGAGACGCTGACGTCTTCGTCGATTACCACCGTGCAGCTCTACGCGGCGGCGGTAACGGCGGCGCTGGCCGGCGTGGTCGTCAATAGCGCGGGGCTTGCCGACCCCGGCGGTGTCGAAGGGGCTCGGCATGCCGCGGGCTGGCTGTTCGCGGCGTTTGCATTGATGCCGGCACTGGCGCTGATCCTGCTGCCTCGCGTGACGCGGGCGGTGGCGCCGGGGCCGGATGCGTAACGCGCCTTGATTGGCGGCATCACGCAAGTCCACGCGATGCTGCCAATCGTCAGACCATTGGGGCCGAAATACAGCAAAGGCGGTATGGAACGTCACGCGCGTCTTTGCTACGCTCAGAAGCACCTGCAAAAGGTGGCGCCCATGAGCAACAAGATTCGAGTCCTTTGCGTTCAACCGTCGTCGATGTCCGCGCGGTTCGCCTTCCTGGCGATTGCGGTGCGATGGTCGCTGGGCGCCACCCCCCGCCCCACCCGGCTGATGATCGGGCCCCACGACCTGGAGCCCATCGGCTCCGAACCGGCCTTTTGGCGCTTTGCATTACGGCATGCGCTGACCGGGCAATCGTTTTTGGTGACGCGCGGCGGCCACTGGGATGTGGCGGCGGCGGTGGACGGTGACGAGGTCCATGCATTTGGCCGTAAATTCGCGCTTAGCCAATGCTTGTACTGAACGCTCTTTCTTCCAGGCGTTTATTGTCAGCGCGTTGTTGCCAAGCCTACGCGCCGCATTCCGGCTTGCGGTGAAAAGCAGCCAGTTCCTCAGCTGTCCACCGCAGGCGTGCTTCGTCCTGGCAACACGAACGAAAAACCAAGGCGCCTACATCCAGGAAGCGGCTCACGTCCGCGTCGGTCAGCTTGCCCTGTACCTGCAACAGGCAGTCCGCATACGCGGACAACACGCCGTCCCAACCGTCCAGCTGGTCCGGCGCGACCGGCTGGGAAATCATGCGCACCATCATTTCACTATGATCCATTCGGTGGTCCCCCCTCGGATACCGCACCGCCGGCCGCAGTGCTGCAACCGTTCGTAGAAAGCTTCCAGCAAGTGTCATGCCCAAAACCGTGCACGCCGGTGTCTACCTACCGCCCGGGCGCCGCATCCGGCGCCCTGCCCCGCAACAGCGCGTCGGGATGGGCCTGAAGATAATCCGCCAAATGCCGCAACGATCGCGCCGCGCGACCCAACTCACGCAGCGCCGTATCGGTATTTAGCGGCAACGCGGACTCGGGGGCCAGCAACGCGCTCACGGCCGCCAACGACTGGTTTGCTTGCCTCAGCACGGCCTGCGCCTCTGGCGCCAGGTGCGTATCCAGCCGCTTGACCAGACGCGAGGCGCCCCGAAGCGCCCCGGCCAGTTCCGTACCGATGGCATCGAACGGCACCTTGTCGACCTTGGTCAGGATGCTGTTCAACTGCTGTTGCAGCTGGTCCAGGTTATTGCGCACGGTGGGGATGAACGGTCGATCTTCCATCTTGAAAGTGGCGGCGGGCGCATCAGGAAATTCCGCTAGCGCCACATACAACTGGCCGGTCAACAAGTTGCCGATGCGCAACTGCGCCCGGGTGCCGCGCGCGACCAAGGCAGTCATCAACCTGCCGCTGGGGTGTTTGACATCCGGGCCCGCGAAGTTCTTGATCTGGTGGAACGTTTTGTCGCCCAGCCGCTCCGGGTACAGCGTGGCGGATACCAGCGCGTAGAACTGTTTGGCCGACTGATCAAAGTCCAGGTCGATGGCGTCCACCCTGCCGACCGTGACGCCATACGCGTCGACAGGCGCCCCCACCACCAGCCCCCGCACAGATTGATCGAAACGCATGCGCACGTGTAGCGGCGCGCCGTCCGGTTCGGCCCGGGCCGACTCTTCGCTGGAGAAAAGCGGGAACGCCGCGCCGGCTGCCGCAGGCTGGCTGGCCGCCCGTTCCAGGGTGTCGAATGCCACGCCACCCACAATTACGGAAACCAGCGACTGGGACCGCATCTGCAAACCGCGCGCATCCACGCTGAAGTCGACGCCGCTGGCGTTCCAGAAGCGCGTGCTCTCATTGACGTAGGAATCGTTCGGCGCGTCGACGAACACCTGCACATCGACCCCATCGCCGTCCTTGGCCAACCGGTAGTTCACCACCTGCCCCACGGCAATGCGGCGGTAGTACACGGGTGAGCCGACATCCAGCGAGCCCAGATCGTTGGCGTGTAGCGTGAAGCGCTTTCCGGCCCGGTCCTGCGCAACCTCGGGCGGCACTTCCAGACCGGTGAATTCGCTTTTACGCTCGCTGCGGGCGCCGCCCTTGCCCTGGCCGCCCGCTGGGTCCAGGCCAATATACGAGCCCGACAACAGCGTACCCAGGCCCGACACCCCGCTGAGCGTCAGCCGCGGGCGCACCACCCAAAATACCGTGCCGTCGCGCAACAGGTTGGCCGCGTCCTTGTCCACGCGGATCGTGACCACAACGCCCGTGCGGTCCTGGTTCAGGTTGACGCGTTCAACCAGGCCGACATTGACTTCCTTGTAGCGAACCTGCGTCTTGCCCGCTTCCAGGCCTTCAGCGGTCTGGAAGTGGACGGTAGCCGTGGGCCCTGCATTCAGCCAGGCCTGCACCACCAGCAGCAATCCGCCGATGACGGCCACCACCGGGACCAGCCAGATCCAGGAAACGCGGCGCCCCTTGCGCGGCGGCGTGCGAGCTGCGGCAGAACCAGACTCAGCCATCGAGGATGTCTCCTTCGTGTACGCGTCAGACCGGATCGCCCGTCAGCAAGCGCCTGGAATAGCGGGTAGCATGGCCCTCCTATTTGGAGGAAGTCAACGTGAATATCGCCATCCGCCCCGCCATCCCCTCGGATGCGGCCCAGATCTATGCCTTCATTACTGAACTGGCCGTGTACGAGCGCGCCGCGCACGAAGTGATCGCCAGCGCAGACGACGTCGCCCGTACCCTTTTTGCCCCGCAGGCGCCCGCCAAGGCGCTGATGTGCCTGGCGGATGGCAAACCTATCGGGTACGCGGTCTATTTCTACAGCTATTCCACCTGGCTCGGCAAGAACGGTATTTACCTGGAAGACCTGTACATCACGCCCGAGCATCGCGGCATCGGGGCCGGACGCGACCTGCTGCGCCACCTGGCGCAAGAAGCGGTGGCCAACGGCTGTGGCCGGCTGGAATGGAGCGTGCTGGACTGGAACAAGCCGGCAATCGACTTCTACGTATCGATCGGCGCGGTGCCGCTGGATGAGTGGGTCCGCTACCGCCTGACCGACGACGCGCTGAAAAGCTTCGCCGAAGGCCGCCGCCAAGCCGCCTAGAACTCGGGTAGGTCGAACAGCGTGTGCAAGGTCGAGCTAGGCACCGGCACGGACGCCAGCAGTTCGTGGCCGTCGTCGGTGGTCAGCACGCGCACGGGGCGCAGCGCCACGCTGGTGCCGTCCACGCTGATGGCGGTTTCCACGTCGGCCCCCTCCTTGATCACGTCAATCACCTCGGACGCCGAGGCCGTGACCGGCTCGGTGACCCAGCCTGGCACGCCCCGCTCGGCCTGGCCCCAGCGCACATAGGCAATGTGCCCGCTGATGGGCTCTTTTCGAACAGCGACGATTACGTAAAAAGACATCCGGGCCTCCCTGTAGTGGTGTGGCCTGGATCGTATAGCAAGCCGCCGTCGATGGCATGCCCGCGCGCGTCAGGGTTCGATATCGATGTCCGCAAAGGATTTCACCAGATCGTCCAGCTGCTTGAGCTGGGTCAGGAAGGGTTCCAGTTTGTCCAGCGGCAACGCGCTGGGTCCATCGCACTTGGCGTTCTTCGGGTCGGGGTGAGCCTCTAGAAACAGCCCCGCCAGGCCCACCGCCATGCCCGCGCGCGCCAGCTCGGCAACCTGCTCGCGGCGACCGCCCGAGGCGGCGTCCAAGGCGGAACGCTGCTGCAACGCGTGGGTCACGTCGAAAATCAAGGGCCGGTTGCCGGACACCTTTTTCATCACGCCGAAACCCAGCATGTCGACCACCAGGTTGTCGTAGCCGAAGCTGGTGCCGCGATCGCACAGGATCAGCTTGTCGTTGCCCGCTTCGGTGAACTTTTCAACGATGTTCAGCATCTGGGTCGGGCTGAGAAACTGCGGCTTCTTGATATTGACGATGCGCTGCGTCTTGGCCAGCGCCACCACCAGATCCGTCTGACGCGCCAGGAAGGCGGGCAATTGCAGGATGTCCACCACTTCAGCAACGGGCGCCGCCTGCCAGGGTTCGTGCACGTCGGTAATGACCGGCACGCCGAACTCTTTCTTGACGGCTTCGAAGATCTTCATGCCCTCTTCCAGGCCGGGACCCCGGTAGGAATGGATGGAAGATCGGTTGGCCTTGTCGAACGACGCCTTGAACACGTACGGAATGCCCAGCTTTTGGGTCACGCGTTGATATTCTTCGCACGCGCGCAGCGCCAGATCCAGGGATTCCAGCACGTTGATGCCGCCAAACAGCACGAAGGGGCGGTCATTGGCGCAGGGTATCGACGAGGAAATTACGACTTCTGGGGCGGTCATGATGGGAAAATCCTGTAGGAATAAGGCAGGTGACAGTGCGTAATGTACAACCTGCCCCGCCCCGATTTCACCTCATCCGCCGATTTTTCCCCACCGCCCTCAGCGGCTGCGCAGCATCCGGCGCAACACCCCATCGTGCAAGGCGTAATGGTGAACCAACGCCGCCAGCGCATGCACCAAGGCCAACGCGATGATCGTCCACGCCACCGTGTCGTGCAGCCCACCAATGAAGTGGCGCTGTTCGCGGTCGATCGCAATCCACCGGGGCACGTCGAACAACCCGAAGAAAGCAAACGGTTCGCCCTGCGCCCAGCGAAACAGAAAGCCCAGCACGATCTGCGCGGCCATCAGCAGGTACAGCAGCCCGTGTACGCCTGTACTAGCCAGACCCATCAAGCCGGTGGCAGCGGGCGGCAGGCGCCGGCCACCGGTGGACCGCCACACGACGCGCAGCACGAACACCGCGGTGAACAGCAAGCCGAACGAAATGTGCAGCGATTGCAGCAGCCGACGAGTCGGCGTGCCGCGCGGCAGGAAGCTCCAGATTTCCGCCAGGGCAAACAAGCCCACGACCAGAAACGCCGTCAACCAATGCAACGCAATCGTCATGCGGTCATAGTGCGATGGGCCGGGGTAATTCGCCTGCAAGGGTGACGTCGTCATCGTAGGGATTTGAGCCTGAAAGGTAACCCCCGAGCGTATTGAGTTCCGACTTACGGTGTCCTGAGCAAGCGCGCCGCATCCCCGCGGCGTTATCACTGGACGCGGCCCGGAACCGTGGCCACAATGACCCGTCGTGGACGGTCAAAGCGCCGTCCAGCATCTGATTGAAGGCGGGCACATGGGTTTTTTCGACACGCTGTTCCGGCGCAGGCCTACGCCGGATCAATTTGCCAAACTGTTCGTGGCGGCGGCTCGCAAGCAAGGCTTCGAGGGCGACCTGACTTACAAGGCCGATGAATTCCGCTTGCTGCTGGGCGAAGGTTCGTTCTTCAACCTGCACAACGCTTATCACGCTTACTACAACACCCGGGGCGCGCAGCAACAGCGCGCCTTGCAGGGTTTTGTCTCGGCCTTGGCCAGCAGCAAGCAGTCGACGCCGCAACAGGCCACGGTGGCGCGCCCCATGCTGCGGGCCGTTATCCGCAGCCGCACCGCCCTGGAAGACGTGCGCCTGCACCATGTGCGCACCGAAGGCGACGATTCCGCGTTCCATCCCGCCTACCTGCCCTTTGGCGAGGATTGCGTGGTGCTGCTGGCGCTGGACCACCCAGACGCCATCTCCACCCTGACCAACGGCCCCGAAGCCGCTTGGCAATTGACGTTCGACCAAGCCTTGGCGGTTGCCATCGACAACCTGCGCGACGCGCCGGACGACTTTGCCGAGATTGCTGCCGGCGTCTATCGGGGCGCCTGGGCAGACGGCTACGACATCAGCCGGGCCCTGCTGCCCGACATGATCGAACGTGTGCCGGTGCGGGGCCGGCCGGTGTTCATGGTGCCTACACGCGACGTGCTGTTGGTGGCCGGCGACAACGATGACGTTGGCTTGGCCAACATGGTGGAACTGGCGCACCAAGCGCTCATGCAAGGGCGGTCGGTCAGCGCGCATATGTACCACTACGAAGATCGGCAACCGCTTCGATACGTGCCGAGCAACCCTGCGCTGGCGCAGCGGCTTGCGCATCTGGAGCGCCTGCTGGACAAATCCGAATACGACGCGCAGAAAGAGGCGCTGGACCATATCCACGAAGAACAGGGCCAGGACATTTTCGTGGCCAACTACAACCTCTTCACCAGCGACGAAGAGCCCGTCATGTCGTTTTCGCTGGCGTCCTGGACGCGCGGCGTGGACACGTCGCTGCCCAAGGTGGACCGTCTTGCGCTGGTGCGCCCAGACGCCGAGGACAACATCGGCGAAGTGCGCGTCGTGTCATGGGAACAGGCCGCGCACCTGCTGCAACCGCTGCTGGCGCGTGAAAAGGGCTACCCGGCGCGCTACCGCACGCAGGGCTTCCCGGAAGACGCGCAGATCGCGCAACTGGACGAAGTGCCGTAGGGGCGGCGGGCTGGATTACCCGTTTTCAGCCCTTAAGCTGCCGCCCTTCCAGGCTCCACAGTTGCGGATCGCTGGTCGACACCCCCACCGCGCCGTGCTTCATGGCCGTGGCAATGTCCGCCTGGTTGCAGACAAAGCCCGACGCCACGATGGGCGGCAGGGCTTTTAGGTCTGGGGGGGCCATGTGCGCCAGCATCGGCGCCGGCATCAACTGAACCAGGTTGGGGTCGCTTTGTTCCAGCGCCTTGACGCTGCGCGGCCAGGTAGAACGGTCGGTCACAAATACTTTTTGCATCGTGACCATACCGGCACGGTTGGCTCGCTGAATGGTGGCCACGCGGGTTGAAACCAAGCTGGCCACGCCGATATCAGCCAGGTATTCCACCCCGCCCTTGTCCTGGGACAGGCCTTCGCAGCTGTCGATATTGACGATCGCGAATTTGCCCGCGCGGTTCAAGGTGGCGATGACCGGCGCCAGCTTGCGCAACTCAACGTTGGCCACGATGCCGATCTCGGCCACGCCTCCCACGAACGTGTTGATTTGCTCAAGCCCATACAGCGTCGCAATGACTGGATGACGCGCCAGGCATGCCCCAAATGACCTATCCATGGTTATCGACTTTCCTGACCATAATGGCGTTGATCGCTCAAGCCCAGCTTGCCGGGATTAAGAATGTTCTGCGGGTCCAACTGGCGCTTGACCGCAAGCAGCACGTTAAAAGCGCTACCCAGCGATTCCTGCATGTACGGCGCCCGCAGCAGGCCCACGCCGTGATGATGGCTGAGCGCCGCATTGTATTTAATCAGCACGGCGTTGGCGGCATCCCATGCGGCGCGATACCACTGGGCGCGCCGCTCCACCTCGACGTCGCCGCGCAACGAAAAATACAGGCAGGCCCCGTCGACGTAAGCATGCGACTGGTGCGCGGAACCCGCCAACGTGCCGGGCACCGCGTTCACCGCCGCCACCACTTCACTGTAAATGGCGGACAGGTCGCTCCAGCGGCCCGACATTTCAAGCGTGTCGGCCACGAACCCCGGGCTGCGCTTGAAGCCCTCGGCGCTCTTGCCGGTCAGATAGCGCGTTTCCAGCCAGCGCTCAAAGATGGCGTCGCCGTCCAGCTTTTCGCCCCGTTCTTCGCAGACACCTTCGCTGATCTGCATGACGGCGTCCACAATCTGGCGTGCGCCCTCGTCGGCCACCAGCAGCACGTTCAGGTCGGGTCGATTGAACTGCACCCCGCTTTCCAGTTCGTCATACAGGCGTAACGCAGCCGGGTTGGCGCCGCGCTGCATGATCTCGCGGCACGCGTCCAGGCCGATGGCGAATGTCTTGAAACCGTACGCTATGGCGCGGCCGTAATCGGGCAGGCGATGCAGCTTGAGGCGCAACCGCACGATCACGCCCAGCGTGCCTTCAGAGCCGATGAACAACTGCTGCAGGTCCGAGCCCACCGCCGCGCGGGAATAGCCGCCCACCGTGATCAGGCTGCCGTCGGCCAGTACAACGTCCATACCGAACACCATGTCTTCGATCTTGCCGTAGCGCGTGGACAACTGCCCTGCCCCCCGGCAAGCCGCCCAGCCGCCCACCGTGCTGATGCCGAACGACGACGGCCAATGGCCCATCGTCAGCCCGTATTCATTCTGGATGGTCTGTTCAAAGACGTCGCCGAACATGCCCGCTTCCACTTCCACGATCTGGCTTTCGCGGTCCACGCCGATCAGCTGGTTCAGCTGGCAGACGTCCAGCACGATGCCACCGCGCACCGGCAAGGCGGCCCCGGTGACATTGCTGCGCCCCGCCGACACCGTGACCGGGATGGCTTCGGCGTTGGCGTAACGCATGACCGCCTGCACCTGCTGCACCGATGACACCGTCACGATCACCGCTTGCGGCGTAGCAGGCTTGCCGCCGGTTTCCGACACCATGGACCCCGCCCACCAATCGCGCGTCCAGGCCACGACGTCGGCCGTGGCCGTCATGACGTTGTCGGCCACGTGCCGCAGGGCATCGACCTGCGCATCGCTGACGCGCACGGGGTCGCGTTGCAGGCCGGGTTCGGTGCCAGCGCCTACGTCCGTCAAGGTGGCCGCATAGGCAGGCGGCGTGTGTGCGCCCACGACGTAATTGCCACGGTTGTAGCCGCGCTTGATGGCTTCTTTGCTGATCATTGTTCGTCTCCCATGAGTATGGATTTTTCGTGCTTGATGGCAGCCAGGTAGTCGTTCACCTGCTGCGCGATGGTGGCGGGCGGCAAACCAAGTTCCGCCTGCAAGATCTGTCCGACGCGGCCGGCGGCAAGCGCGGAGGCGTCGCGCGCCATCAGGCGCGTGCGCATGCGCCTGGCCAGCACGTCTTCAACGGTGCCGGCCATTTCATGGCGCACGGCGTAAAGCACCTCGGCTTCGGTGTAGGGCAAGCCGTCGACAATCGGCGTCAGCAAAGCCGGCGACGCCTGCATCAAGTCGCTGACAAAGCGCGCCTCGGTGCCATAGCGTTCGCCCAGATGCGCCGACATGCCGCCGGACGCCACGATGGCTTGCGGGTCGTATCCGGCGGCGCCCAGCAGATAGGCCTTCTTGGTCTGGCAGGCATTGCGCTGCCCCAGCACCTGTTGCGCGGCGTCGATGGTCTGTTCCGCCATATGTCGCGACGTGGTCAGCTTGCCGCCCACTATCGTGACCAGCCCGTCGCCGGACACGCGGATTTCGTGGTTGCGCTTGATCTCCAGCGTTTTGCCCCCGGGCGGCGCCACCAGCGGGCGACAGCCGGCGATGCTGCCCACCACGTCTTCGGCTTGCAGATCGGTCTTGAGCGCCGAGCGCGCGCCTTCCAGCAGGAAGTCCAGTTCGCGCCGCGTGCAATACACGTCGTCCAGGTTTCCTTCGTAGTCTTCGTCGGTGGTACCCAGGTAAGACACGTCGCCCCAGCGCGTGATCGTGGCGCGCCGGCTGCGACCGGGCACGGGAATGGTCACCGTGCAATCGTTGCGGACCTTGATCCAGGGCACCGCCACGTGCACGCCCTTGGCCGGGCGCACGTGCAACACGGGTTCATCGCCTTTTTTCGCGCCGGTCCAATCGCGCAGCCAGACGCCTGTCGCCATGATGACGACCCGGGCGCGCGCGCGGATTTCTTTGTTGTCCGCGTGGATGATCGCGCCGTCCACCTTGCCGTGCGTGTCACGCGTGACCTCGATCGCCTTCGCATGATTGGCCACCGCCGCGCCGTGAAAGGCGGCGGTACGCGCCACCGTCAGCGTCAGGCGCGCATCGTCGACGCGGGCGTCGTAATACAGGAAACCGCCCAGCAGTCCGTCTTCCTTGAACGTTGGGCAATGCGACAGCACTTCGGCCGCCGTCAGCTTCTGGTGCAGGATGCCCTCGCGCCATCCGCCCGCCACGTCATACGTCCACAGCAGGCTTTCAAATGCCTTGGACAGGCGCTTATCGAACACCCCGTCGCGTTCCAGGATGGGAAACAAAAACGGCAGACGCTGCACCAGATGCCGCGCGTTGCGCCGCAGCCGTTGGCGTTCATGCAGGGAATGGCGCACCAAGCCCAGGTTGCCCTGTTCGATATAGCGCAAGCCCCCGTGCACCATCTTCGAGGACTTGGACGAAGTGCCCGAGGCGAAGTCGTCCTTTTCGATCAACGCCACGCGATAGCCGCGCAACGCGGCGTCCAGCGCGGCATAGGCGCCGGTGATACCGCCCCCCACGATCAGGATGTCGAACTGCTCGCTGCCCAATCGATCCAGCTGTTCGTGCCGGTTCAGGCGCAGGGGTTCGGTGCTGGTCATGTCGGCCCGGTCCTTTCTGGGCTTTCTGGATAGCCACCCGATCATTTGTGCAATGCCTCCTGGTTGTCTTGCTTGAACTGTTTGACGTGGCCCAATTCCGACCCCACCCGGGCGTGCCACAAGGCGCGGCGGCGACGACGTTCGTCGGCGTCAACGGCGGGCCGAAACACGGCGTCGGTCACGATGGTTTTGCAGGCCTCGTGCAATGACGGCCACAGCAAGCCCGCCGAGCCCGCCAGATACGCGATGCCGCGCAAGCTGGCGCGATCGGCCTCTTGCATGCGACGAATGGGAATGCCGATCAAGTCCGCTTGAATCTGCAACAAGGGGTCGCTGCGCGACAGGCCGCCGCCCACGACCAGTTCGGACACCCGTACGCCGGAGGCTTGCTCGTCCGCTTCGATGCAGCTGGCCACCGAATGCGCGATGCCCTCCAGAATGGCGTAGGCCACTTCGGCCTGCGTCGTGGCCATCGATACGCCCGTCAGCGACGCGCGGGCCGCGGCTTCCATCCGGGGCACGCGCAGCCCGGTCAAGGCCGGCACGAAGGTCACGCCGTTCGACGCGTTCACCGTTTCTGCCAACGCGCTGATCTCGTGGGCGTCCTTGAACCATTTCAGCTTTTCGCAGACCCAGTTCAATGCCGACCCGGTTGTTGCCACAAAGGTTTCGACCGCGAAGTGCGACACGCCTGACTGACGCCGGGCCGTCATGGTCAACGACCCGTCGGACATGCCGGCTTCCAAGGGAGGTTCGGTGCCGATGACCAGGTCCACGAAGCTGCCCGTGCCATGCACACACATCGCCTGTCCCCGGTTCAGGCATCCCAGGCCGATGGCGCCCGCGTGCTGGTCGCCGGCCGACGCCAGGATTGGCACGTCGATACCCAAGAGCTCCGGACGAGTTCTACCGAAATCATCCGCGTCCTGGCGCAGGGTCGGCAGCAGCTCGTGCGGAAAGCCAAGCTCCTGAATCCACTCCAGGTAGTAACGATGGTCGGCAAGCACGTACGCGCCGGCGGAGGTCGCGTTCGTGGGCGTGGTCACGCATTCGCGCCGCTGTGAAAAATGCCACAGCAACCACGTGTCCACGGTGCCAAACGCCAAGCGCTTGTCGCGCCACGCCTGGGCAACAAGCGGCGAATCGCGCAGGTGATGCGCCGCCCAGAGATACAACGAGCGCACCCCCACCGGCCGACCGACGCGCTCTCGCAACCGGGCGTCCCATTCCGGCGCCAGTTGGTCCAGTTCGTCGACAAAGCGCGTGTCTTGCCAGACCATGGCCGGAACCAGCGCACGCCCTGTCTGCGTGTCCCACAGCACGGCCGTGGCCCGTTGTGTGGCCAGCGCCAGCGCAGCAATTTCCTGCCCCTCGGCGACCGCTTGTGCGATGGCATCCCGGCAGACCTGGACGGTGCGGTCCAGGATGTCGTTAGCGTCCTGCTCCACAACACCCGGCCGGGGCGAGTCGACATGCAGCGCCACGTATTGCAGGCAAGACACATGGCCGTCCTGAGACACCGTGGCCGCCCGCGTGCCGGACGTGCCCTCGTCTATGGCCAGAATCACTTTGTTGTTTGTCATCGCGAGGCTTTCCCAATGGCGGGGTCCAGGGCAGGCAGCACGGCGTCGTCCTTGAACTGGGGCGCGTCGGCTTCGTTGTCCGGGTTGATGGGGGTGCGGGTGGGGTCCCACTTGATCGTGAAGCAGATGATGCTGGCGATCAGCGGCACGATGGAGAGAATCAGGAAGGTCTTTTCAAGGCCGTAGTTTTCGCGAAACAGCGGAAACACCAGCAGTCCGATCGCGGCCCCCGTGGAGCCCAGCGCGCCGATGATGCCGTTGGCGCCCGCGCGAAGTTCGCTGCGGAACGACAGTGACGACAGGCTCTTGCCGTTGGCCCCCGGCCCGCCCGAATGGAACAGGATGAACAGCGACGGCACCACAACGGCCAGCCACAGCGGCATCTTGCCGTGGAACGTACCGAGGGTCAGCAGCATCAGAAACACCGCGGCAAAGCCGAATGCCGACGCGCGGCGTAGGCCCAGCTTGCGGCCGATGTACGGCGACAGAAAGCCGCCGAAGATGCCGAACACGTTGAACACCAGCGCGCCGATGGTGGCGAAGACGAAGTCCTTGCCGAACAGCGCGGCGCTGATCAAGGGCAGATACCAGCCCACGGCGAAGTACTGGATCGACTGGCCGATCTGGACCGTTGCCGCCAGGATCGTGCGCGGCAGGTAAACGCCACGAAAGATCAACAGCACGTTGGCAATGCCGCGCTTGGCCTGGTTGACCACCGGCACACGCTCGTGCATCGGCGCCGCCGCGAACGGCTGCCCGTAGATACGCGTCATGGCGCGCGCCGCCTGCTCGACACGCTCTTTGCGGGCCAGCCAGATCGGGCTTTCCACCATGTAGCGCATTTGCAGCAGCAGGATCACGACCGCGAAGACGGCGGTAGCCGCAACCGAATAACGCCAGATGGAATCGCCCACATCCCATGAGAAAAACAACAGCGCCAGCAGCAGGTTCGTGCACACGGCCGTGTACCACATGCCCTGCCAGGTATTAAGGCGGCTTTTGAATTTAAGCGGGGTGAATTCGGCCAGGACGGCCATCGCGATGGCGAAGTCGATTCCGTAGGCGGCGCCTACGAAAAACCGGCCGACCAGAATGACTTCGAAGCTGGGTGCAAACATCACCAGCAGCGCGCCGATGACGGCCAGGAATTTTGCGATGACCAAGGGCCGGATCCGGCCCCAACGATCCGCCATCCAGCCGCCGATGGGATTGAACGCAATGGCCACCCACGCGGCAAACGAGGTCATCAGCGCGACTTGACCGGCCGCAAGGCCCAGGTCGCGCGTCATGGGCCCCAGCCCCGCGCTTAACGCGGAGTTGGCAAACGCATCCAGGAATAGTCCACCCAGGGCCAGCCACCAGATCAGGCCTGCCCGCCCGGTGATACCGGGGCGTGAGTCGATAAAAGCGATGACATCGTCGATGCCACGTATTTTTACGGTCGATGATTGCACAGTCGTCTCCTCTTGGAATTATTTCTGTAAGAGGTCGACGCAAACTGCGCGCAATAAAAGACCACCCTACAGATGGTCTTTTATCTAAATCTGTGCGGTGACTTTATGGGCTGGGCAGAGGGGTGTCAAGCCTTGCGGGCATCAGGATAAACCCTGTTCCGCGCGGCATATCGGGCTTGATTAACGCAGGCGTTGGGAAAGTATCCAAAGCGCTGGAAAAGTATATGGAACGCGGGGTTTTTATATCTTTTTCTTCTTATTTTTCAATGACTT